>DATKKJ010000064.1 GCA_035543055.1 Terriglobales bacterium
CCGGAGTTCGCCATCGTCTACCCGGCGTTCGGCACCACCCCGCCGTCGGCCGTCGGCCCGCAGTGGGTGACGGTACCTGCGTGTGCTGGTCCGTTTCCTTGCCCTGCTACCGTGGTCACCGTCACCACGTCGCCGGGCAACCTGGGCGACCAGCTCGCGTATGGCGAGCGGCAGGGCGCCGATTCCGGGCGTCCTGAGGTCCAGGGACGGCTGGTCTTTCAGTTCCAGCTCGACCACGCCAAGGGCGTTGCGCCGGCGCAGATCATCGTCAGCGGCATGAACGCGGCCCGCACCGCGATCGTTCCGTTCTCGCAGATCCCCAGCTGCACCGCGCCCGCCACCTCGGTCTTCGCCTCGAATGGTCTGACGCCACTCTGCGGCAACGGCGCCGGTGGCGCCAACGCCAACCTCTACAAGGCTGCGTTCCCGACTGGCGTCAAGGTGGACACCGACCGCAATGGCTGGACGGCCGGCTTCCAACTCCCCACTCGCTACGTGACCTTCATCGCCAACTACTACAGGGGCACCGACCTGCGCTTCTACTTCGCCGGCCAGCTCCTGAAGGAGTTCAACGACTTCGCCGCTGTTCCGGGGCAGACAGCTACCGGACCCGCCGGCACCGCCAACACCATCGGCTGCGCGTCGGGCGGCTACAACTGTGGGTTCTCCGTCGACGGGGCTTCGGTCATCAACTTTGCCACCATCGATCCTGGCGCCAGCGGTACGGCCAACACCATCCCCACGGCGGTCTTCATCCCGCAGAACGTGGTCCGCTCCCAGGGCGGCTTTGCTGAACTGGGCTTCCCGCTCTCCCGCATCTTCGGTGCGGATCCCACGGGCCGCAACGCCGGCTGGACCCTCAACCTGCATTACGGGCTGGATTCGGTCTTTGCCCGCGATGCCAGGAAACTAAGCGCTACCCAACCCCGGCAGTCCAGCTGGGCCTTTGCCAATCTCCAGTACAAACTCAACCAGTACGTCACCTTCGGCTACGAGATCGGCCACTACCAGACCATCGACGTGGGTACGGCGACCTGGGAAGGCCACGCGCAGCACGTCGCGCACGACCTGCACAGCGAATTCTCCACCATCTTCACCTTCTGACCTGGATCAACCCAACCGGGGCGGCCTTGCGGCCGCCCCGCCTTTTTTGCCGCTCCAGAGTTGCACTTTCCGGGCCGAGGCGTATGATGTGGCCCGCCAAAAAAAGAGGGCTATTTTCGCAGTCCTGTCCAACTCCCAAAGGAGGAAATCCCGATGTCGAGAAAGAAGAGCGGCCGCTGGAGCCGGCGCGATTTCGTCAAGACCATGGGGACCGGCGCTCTGGTGGCCGGAGTAGGGCCTGCGTTTCTTTTTCCGGAACGGGCCCAAGCCCAGCAAAAGACCCTGAAGATCGGCCAGTGGAGCCACTTCGTCCCCGATTACGACAAGTGGTTTGACAACGAGTTCACCAAGCAATGGGGACAGAAGAACAACACCAACGTGGTGGTGGACCACATCAATCTCAACGAGCTGAAGACCCGCGCCACCGCCGAGGTCTCGGCCAAGAAGGGGCATGACCTGTTCATGTTCCTCTCCCCTCCCGCCGCCTTCGAGAAGCAGGTCATCGACATGACCCACGTGTACCAGGAAGTGGAGAAGAAACACGGCAAGAAGATCGATCTGGCGCACAAGTCCACCTACAACCCGAAGACCAAGAAGTACTTCGCCTTCTCCGATTCCTACGTGCCCGATCCCGGCAACTACTACAAGGAGTGGTGGGCCGAGGCGGGCTATCCCAACGGCCCCGATACCTACGACGACCTGCGCGCCGGCGCCAAGAAGATCAAGGACAAGAGCGGCCATCCCTGCGGCGTCGGACTCTCCCAGGAACTCGACACCAGCATGGCCATGCGCGCCATCCTCTGGTCCTTCGGCGGCAAGGAGCAGGACGAGCACGGCAACGTGGCCATCAACTCCAAGCAGACGGTCGAAGCCCTGAAGTTCGTGAAGGCGCTCTTCCAGGAGTCGGAGACGGCCGAAGTCTTCACCTGGGACCCGTCGTCCAACAATCGCGGCATGCTGGCGGGCAAGCTGTCTTTTGTCATGAACGCCATCTCCATCACCCGCCAGGCGGAACGCGAGCACTCGGAGATCTCCAAGCACGTCATGATCTCCAAGGCGCTCAAGGGCCCGGCCAAGCGGCTGGCCGCCGAGCACGTCATGGACTGCTACGTGGTCTGGGAGTTCGCCGAGAACAAGGAAGGCGCGCAGCAGTTCCTCATCGATTACATCGACAACTTCAAGTCCGGCTTCGAAGCGGGCAAGTGGTACAACTTCCCCTGCTTCCCCAGCACCGTGCCCGACCTGCAGAAGACCATCCAGAACGATCCCGCGGCCGAACCTCCCAACAAGTACGCCGTGCTCAGCGACGTGCTCGATTGGGCCACCAACGTCGGCTACCCCGGCTACGCCACCGCCGCCATCGACGAAGCCTTCACCACCTGGGTCATCCCCACCCACTTCGCCAAGGTGGCCCGCGGTGACGAGACCCCGGAGGAAGGCGTCAAGGCGATGGAAACCGAATACAAACGCATCTGGGAACGCTGGAAGTAGTTCAGCCTCTCCCTGCTTCCCGCCCTTCCGGCCTATGCCGGAAGGGCAGTTTCTTGTTCGTGTCCCGATCCGGCGCGCGCACTGCGGTTGGCGCGCGGGGCAGCGTGGTACACTCCTTCTCTTGTTTGCACGACACCGCTCGTACCGAGGTAAGGATGGCTGTTGTCGAAACCCGCAATCTCACCAAGATCTTCAAGGCAGGAGAACTCGGGGCCGTTAATGAAGTGAATCTGGTCACCCGCGAGGGCGAGTTCCTGGTCTTTCTCGGGCCTTCCGGTTCAGGCAAGACCACGCTCCTGCGTATGATCGCCGGACTGGAGACGCCCACCTCGGGCACCATCCTGATCGGCGGCCAGGACGTCACGTACCTGACCCCGCGCGAGCGCCGCATCGCGATGGTCTTCCAGAGCTACGCGCTCTATCCCCACCTGAGCGTGTACAAGAACATCGCCTTTCCCCTGAAAGCGCAGAAGGTGCCCAAGGAAAAGCACAAGGAGAAGGTGGAATGGGCGGCGGGGCTGCTGGGCATCACCCGCCTGCTGCAACGCAAGCCGCGCGAACTCTCCGGCGGCGAGCGCCAGCGCGTGGCCCTGGCCCGCGCCATCGTGCGTGAGCCCTCGGTCTTCCTGCTCGACGAGCCGCTCTCCAACCTCGACGCCAAGCTGCGGGCTTCCGCCCGGGAAGAACTGGAGATCTTCCACCGCCGCATCGGCACCACCACCATCTACGTCACCCACGACCAGGTGGAGGCTATGGCCATGGGCGACCGGGTCATGGTGCTGCATCAGGGCATCGTCCGTCAGCTCGGCACCCCGACTGAGGTCTATGACCAGCCGGAAGACACCTTTGTCGCCACCTTCCTCGGTTCCCCGCCCATGAACCTGCTCGTGGATCAGGAGGTGATCGTGGGCTTCCGTCCCGAACACGTCGCTCCGCTCGAGCTCGCGCCGGCAACCGCCGTGAGATTCCGCCTGCGCGTACAGAACGTCGAGTACCTCGGATCGGAATGGATCCTGTACGCCGCAGTGGACAGCGGCAAGTTCAAGGACAAGGAGATCATCTCGCGCCTGCCATCGGCGGCCTCCTTCCAACTCGGTGAAGTCTACGACTTCGCCGTCGCCGAGAAGGACTTGCGCTTCTTCGACCGCCAGACCGAGAAGAAGACCCAGGCGAGGGCCCTGGCATGGCAATAGGCGCCAAGACCCCGCCTCCCCCGGGGGTGGGCGTCACCCCGCCGGAGAAAAAAGGCGGGGGATACTTCCGCACCCCCGCCGCCCGCACCTACGGTTTGGGCATCGCCATGTTCGGCCCCGCCGTGCTCTACATCGCCGCCCTGATCGGCGTGCCTTTCGTGATGGCTTTTCTCTACGCTTTCGGGGACGTGCGCGTGGGCAGCGTCGGCTACCACTTCGTCGGCCTGGAGAACTACCGCCACATCCTCGCGAGCCCCAGCTTCCGCACGGCGCTCAAGAATTCCTTTATTTTCACCATCAGTTCGCAGGTGCTGGTGATCGTCGGCTCGACCATCCTGTCGCTGGTGCTGGAGAAGAAGTTTCGCGGGCGCGGCTTTATCCGCTTCCTGGTCTTGATGCCCTGGGTGGCGCCGATCTCGCTGGGCGCCATCGGCTGGAAATGGATCCTGGATTCGCTGTACAGCGTCATCAACTGGCTGCTGGTGGCGATGCACATCTACAAACCCTATGGCGCGCCCATGTGGCTGGGCGAGCCCACCCTGGCCATGATCTCGGTGATCGCGGTACACACTTGGCGGCTGCTGCCCTTCTCCACCGTGATCCTCCTGGCGGGCGTCACCGCTATCCCCAAGGACATCCCCGAGGCGGCGGCCGTAGACGGCGCGGGGTTCTGGCGCACCTTGTTCCAGATCCGCATCCCCATGATGCTGCCCATCGTCAACGTGGCCGTGCTGTTCGGCATCATCTTCACCTTCACCGACATGACCGTGGTCTACATCCTGACCGCCGGCGGGCCCTTCGATTCCACCCAGGTGCTGCCTTCGCTGGCCTTCTTCACCGGCATTCTGGGCGGGGACCTGTCGGCCGGCGCTGCCATCTCGCTCTTCCTGGTGCCCCTGCTGGTGCTGGTGGCCTGGGGCATGCTGCGCATGGCCCACCGGGCGGAGGTGGTGTGATGGCCCGGGGCGCCGCACGCACCGCTTTTTACAACCTCGCCCACTGGGTGGTCGTGGTGGTGTTCACCGTCCTGCTCGCCTTCCCCTTCTACTGGATGCTGATCACCACCTTCAAGCAATCCAGCGACCTCTATAACCTCGAGAACAATCCCTTCATCTTCAATGCCAAACCGACGCTGGAGAACCTGCGCCTGCTGTTCCTGGAGACCAGCTTCCTGCGCTGGCTGGGCAACACGGCCCTGGTCGGGGTCCTGGTGGTCGGGATCACCTTGGTGCTGGCCTTGCCCGCCGCCTATGCCCTGGCGCGGCTCACCGGCCGCTGGGGACAGCGCCTGGGGATCGGCATCTTCCTCACCTACCTGGTCCCCCCCACCCTGCTCTTCATCCCGTTGTCGCGCGTGGTCGCCATCCTGGGGCTGCAGGACACCATCTGGTCGGTCGTGGTCGTCTACCCCAGCTTCACCGTGCCCTTCTCCATCTGGCTGCTGATGGGCTTCTTCAAGACCATTCCCAGGGAGCTGGAGGACGCCGCCATGGTGGACGGCCTCACCCGCTTCCAGGCTTTCTACAAGCTGGTGATCCCCATCTCCCTCTCTGGCATCCTGACCGTGGTCATCTTCACCTTCACCCTGGTGACCCAGGAATTCGTGTACGCGCTGACCTTCATCTCCCCGGAGGCGCACCAGATGCTGGGGGTGGGCGTGCCCACCTTCCTCATCCGCGGCGACGTTTACTTCTGGGGGTCGCTGATGGCCGGATGCCTGATCGCCAGCGTGCCCATCGCCCTGCTCTACAACCTGTTCCTCGACCGCTTCATCGCCGGCTTCACCGTGGGCGCGGTGAAATGACCCTCCCGCCGGGGACGGCGCGGTGGAAAACCCCGCCCTTTCCAGTCCATCGCCTTCAAAAAGGCGGCGGTTCCCGCTTCGGGCCAAACAGGGGGGAGCGTCAACCGTCACGCGGCTATGTGACCGTTATCACTGCAAGCCGGGAGCGCGGGGTGAAGAATGCGCGGAATCATCGCAGGCCCCCTCCGGGCGGGCCCGTACTGCGCTTCGGGGCGCCGCGACGGGCTGACCTTCGGAGACCCTGCGGCGAGGCACAGGAAGGATCCGCTGGGGACGGCTGCGCGCCCGCATCAGGGCGTGACGGGCCCTCGGCCCGTCGCTTCCCCCTGTGTGGCACGCGTGAGCGGTTGGGTCCAACCCCCGAAACCTGCGCGCCGTGGATCCGGATGATCGCGCGCGCAGCCTCAGATAAACGAACTACCGACAGGAGACTCATACTATGGCAACAGCGGCACAAGCTACTCCTGGGACCGGCCTCAGCCGTTGGTGGCGGGTGGTGGGCGGTCTCTCCATGAACCTCGCTTTAGGCTCCCTCTACGCGTGGAGCGTTTTCATCGCTCCTCTGGAAAAAGAATTCAAATGGAAGCGCGCCGACACCTCGATGGTGTTCACCATCGCGGTGGTGGTCTTCGCCATCACCTTCGTGATCGCCGGCCGCTTGCAGGACAAACTGGGGCCGTTCAAGATCTCCCTTATTGGCGGCATCCTGGTCAGCATCGGCTTCTTCCTCTGCGCCTACACCAGCAGCCTGACGTACCTGTTCATCTGCTTCGGCGCGATCGGAGGCCTGGGCAACGGCTTCGGATACTCCACGCCCATCCCCGTCATGGCCAAGTGGTTCCCGGACAAACGCGGCCTGGCGGTGGGCCTGGCGGTAGCCGGTTACGGCGGCGGTTCCGCCATCTTCGGCCCGCTTGCCAACCTCTACCTGATCCCGGCGTTCGGCTGGCGCGCTACCTTCCAGATCCTGGGCGGTATCTTCTTCGTGATGACCGTCTTCGGCTCCTTCCTGCTGCAGAACCCACCGGCGGGCTACAAGCCGGCCGGCTGGGCTCCGGCTCCGGCCTCCAAGTCGGCGGCCACCACCTATGAGTTCAGCCCCAGCGAGACCCTGCGCACCCCGACGTTCTACTTTATGTGGGTGGCGTACGCGCTGGGCTGTTCCGCCGGCCTGATGGTCATCAGCCAGTTGGTGCCCTTTGCCAAAAGCGTGGGCATCGCCGCGGCTGCCCTGGCCACCATGAGCTTGGTGGTGGGCGCGGCCGGCAACGCTCTCGGCCGAATCCTTTCCGGCTGGATGTCTGACGCCATCGGCCGCATCGCTCAGCTGCGTCTGATGATCGCCATCTCCGCCATCGCCATGCCGGTGCTGTACCTGGTGGGCGGCAACGTGGTCGGACTGTATGCGGCGGTGTTCGTCGTGTACTGGTGCTATGGCACGCAGTTGTCGGTGAACGGCTCGGCCGCCTCCGACTTCTGGGGCACCAAGAACGCCGGCATCAACTACGGCATGCTGTTCACCGCCTGGGGCGTGGCCGGCATCATCGGCCCGCGCATCGGCGGCGTGCTCTACGACAAGTACAAGAACTACCAGGCCGCTTTCTACACCGCGGCTGTCTTGGCGGCGATCGCACTGATCTGCGAGCTGCTCGCCAAGCGCCCTGAGGCCCCCGAATCCAGCGTACGGACGGCCCTCAAGACGGCGTAGTCATCTTCAACCGCGCCTTCCCGCCGGCTTCCTTTTCGGCGGGAAGGCGTTTTTCTTGCTTCTTCATTCTTACCGACGACCCAGCCAAGACTTTTGAGGGGCTCCTACTCGGATGACGTCTTTCACTGCCGAGGCGTCGATCGAAACAGCTCCGCCAGCGTGTGCACGTCCTGCGACGCCGCGTCGCTGATCACCGTGTAGCGCAGCCCGCGCTGCGACCAACTCTCCAGGTGAAAGGAGTTGACTGAGGTCTCGGTGGAGCCGAGCCTTTCCAGCCCATCGCGGTCCAGACTCAAGATCACGGATACCTTGTGCTTGCGGATGCCGAATACCAGCAGCGCCGCGGGCTCCTGCTCGACGAACACCATCCGCCCACCGATCAGCTCGAACTGTGTTCCGTTCAAGTCCGGCAGGTCGAAGGTGAACGGCAGCTTGCCTTGGAACCAGGGCTTGACCGTGTGCTGGTCGGACGAAACCACGTCCACCGGGCTCGCGCCGGCGAGATTCGTGACGTGCAGGTCGGCGATCTCGCGGATCACCTGCTGCCGTTGCGCGTTGTGCACATAAAAAACGTGCCCCGTGAACGCCAGCAGCAGCACCGCCAAGCCAACCACCACCGGGCGCCACCAGGCGGCCGCTGCCCTCGGCCTGGGCGCGGCGATCCGGCGCGCCATGCGCGCGCGGAACTCCACCGAGGGCTGATACCGCTTCCCCGCCGACTTCACAGCACGCTTCAGGTCCATCCGCCCCAGCGTCGCCTGCGAACAGGCGGCGCAGGACGCCAGGTGCTCGCGAAAGTTACGCTCTTCCTCCCCCGCCAGCTCCCCGTCCACGTAGGCGTCGATCTTGGTCTCCCAGCGCTCGCAGGTCATCTCGAGGCCCCCTGTTTGCGCGTGCTTCCCTGCAATGTCTCGCGCACCGCCCGGCGCGCCCGCGACAGCCGCGACATCACCGTCCCGATGGGGATGCCGATGGTGTCGGCGATCTCCTGATACGACATCTCTTCCATATCGGCCAATAGCAGGACCTCGCGATACGGCACCGGCAGGCCGGCAATGGCGTGGTGAAGGGCATCGGCCTCAAGCCGCTCCAGCAGCAGCGATTCCGGCGTCGTCGGCGACGGCGTCAACACCGACTCGTCCTCCTCCTCATTCAGCGGCAGTTTGGTCGCGGTCGCCGCCAGGCCGGTCCGCGAGGTCAGGAACGTGTTGCGCAAGATGCG
This sequence comes from Terriglobales bacterium, assembly GCA_035543055.1. NCBI lineage: Bacteria > Pseudomonadati > Acidobacteriota > Terriglobia > Terriglobales > Terriglobales bacterium. The sequence goes on from DATKKJ010000064.1 coordinate 8,523, forward strand.
AAAGATCCAGGCGCGAAAATTCGTCCCCGGCTGGAACGAGCCGAACCCCTTCAACGCCTTGGCGAATGTCTCTTGCACCAGGTCCTCGGCATCCTCGCGGCTCTGGGTCAGCCAGTGCGCCAGGTTATAGAGCGAGTCGAACAGCGGCATCGCCAGCGCTTCGAATTGAGGATCTGGCCGGGACACGTCATCCGCCTACGTAAACCAGGGCGGACGGCATTCTATTCCCGATACACCGTCTTTTATTTCAAAATCCCGGCAATGCCTCCGAGTGCCGTGGCCATCTGCGCCCGGACAAACCGTGGCGGGGCAGTCCCAGGTTCGGGCTCCTGCCCCTTCCCTCCGGAGGACGACGACATTAACCGCCACCACCCATCTCGACCAGATCCGGGGCCGCCTGCGGCTCAGCTTCCTGGCGGGCGCGCTTCCGAGCCTCTTTCTCCTGCTTCTTGGCCAACTTGGCCTGCTTCTTGGCCTCTTTGCTGGACATACCGTTCTTGTCGGCACAGCCGGGCTCCCGCTGTTCCACCTGGCTTGGATTGGCTGCGGCCGTTTGCGGCTGGGCAGGCGTCTCGGCCCACGCCAGTCCGACTCCCAGCATGCAAACCATCATGGCTTGCGAAACGAATCTGTTCATTGCCTTCGGCTCCTTCTGTCATGACCTCATTGCGCCATGCACCGGTGAGAACGGAGGCGGCCGCGTTTTATTCCCACCGCTCCGCAGGGAATAGAAATGAACGACAGCGGTTATCCCTGTAGCGGCCCAGCACCCAGAGAAACAACGCTGCGTTTCGAGAGACGCTTGCCGGGCGCACATTGGAGGTCACATGTTTGAAGGTCTGTTTCAACCGATGCATCTGCTGGTGATCCTCGGGATCGCCCTGTTGGTATTTGGGCCCAAGAAGCTCCCCGAGCTGCGAAAGGGATTGGGGGAAGGCATTCGTGGCTTCAAGTCCGCGATGCATGACAGCGATGGGCCCCAGGACCGAGGCCGGTGACGTTGGATCTTGGGCCGCGATTTTTCGGGAATAAAACCCTCCCGGCCCGGTTAGCACTCTCGTACGCCGAGATTTGAGACCCATGACGGCGCGCCACTAAGGAGGCGCACTAGAAAACTATGTCCGACCACATCATTCACGATCACAGCCATGACGGCATCGACCGTCGAGGCTTCCTCAAATGCATGGCCTGGGCCGGAGCGGGCGCGTTCTGCGTCCTCCAGGGCGGAGTCCTGAGATCGTTTGCCCTCAACCAACTCGACCGCCACGACGCCGGTTCACTCAAGGGGGAGCTGAGTTTCGTCCAGATCAGCGACAGCCACATCGGGTTCAACAAAGCCGCGAACCCGGACGTGATCGCCACCCTGCAGGCCGCGATCGCAAAGATCAATGCACTGCCGACACCCCCGGAATTCGTGCTTCACACCGGCGACCTCACACACCTCTCCAAACCCGAGGAGTTCGACGCCCTGGAACAGAACCTCAAGAGCATCAGGACCGGCAGGGTGTTCTATGTCCCCGGCGAGCACGACGTGCTCAACGACAACGGCAAGCTGTATCTGGAGCGGTTCGGCAAGCAGACTGTGGGGGACGGCTGGTACAGCTTCGACCAGAAAGGCGTGCATTTCATCGGCTTGGTCAACGTCATGAACCTCAAGGCCGGCGGCCTCGGCAATCTCGGCCAGGAGCAACTGGAGTGGCTCGAGAAGGACCTGAAGCACCTGAAGAAGAGCACGCCCATCGTGCTGTTCGCCCACATTCCCTTGTGGACCGTCTACCCGGACTGGGGCTGGGGGACCGACGACGGTACCCAGGCGCTTTCCTATCTGAAGAAGTTCGGCTCCGTCACCGTACTCAACGGTCACATCCACCAGACCATGCAGAAGGTGGAGGGCAACGTCACCTTCCACACCGCCATGTCGACCGCCTTTCCTCAACCGCAGCCCGGCACGGCGCCCTCGCCAGGTCCGATGAAGGTTCCCGCCGAGAAGCTGCGGGAGCTCTTGGGCATCACCAACGTGGACTATGTCCGCGGCCGGCATGCTCTCGCGATCACGGATTCACCGATCGGAACCTAGATTCGCTCTTCGAACAAGGAGTTCGCAATGCACAAAGGATTCGCTTTCCGGATGGTTGTTTCGCTACTGTTGCTCGCCGGTCTTGTCGTCTTCGGCAATGGACAAGCTCGCGCGGGAGCCCCCGAAAACAACGCCGACAAGTACCGCGTGAAGATCGACAACTTCAGCTTCACGCCGCCGACCCTGACCGTCCCAGCCGGCGCCAGGGTCACCTGGGTCAATGCCGACGATATTCCGCATACGGTCGTCGCGGACGACAGGACTTTCAAATCGAAGGTCCTCGATACCGACGAAGCGTTCACCTACACCTTCACTCAACCTGGGACCTACAGCTACTTCTGCTCCGTCCATCCCAAGATGACGGCGAAGATCGTGGTGCAGTGACGGAGAGCCAGCTTGAACCCCTTTGACATCAAGTCGGCCCTGCTCGCCAGGCACGCGCAACACGTGGTGCTCATCCACTTTCCCATCGCTCTGTTCCTGGTGGGGGTTGGGTTCGACTTCGTGGCGCAACGGACGAAGGACCAGGCGCTCGCCGCTATCGCCTACTACAACCTGCTCGCGGCGGCGATTTCGACCCTGCCGGTGCTGCTGACCGGGGTGCTGGCGTGGCAGTGGGTCCTCGGGGGCCACAAGCCCAAGGGAGTCCTGTTGCTGCACTTTGCGTTGGCCAGCGCGACCAGCGCGCTGATCTGGGTCGTGGCGTGGCTACACTTCCGGTCACGCCGAGACCCAGCCTGCCGTTTGCCCCTCTACCGCTTCCCCATCGAAGTCGTGGCGGCCGTCGCCGTCGCTTTGACTGCCCACCTTGGAGGATTTCTCAGCGGCATCAACGGCGGGTAGCTCAAGCCAAGTAGCCGCTTATTGGCACGGGGCGGTGGAACCGCCGAATCCAGCAAGATGCCGGCGGAGATCAACAGCAATCTCTGATGTCGGTATCCACGCCGCCGGACGGACCAATAGAAGGTCCATAGCAGCGCTACAGCGGTCAAAGCATAAGCCGGGACAACGTAGGCTAAGGAGGCTGGGCCATGGATGCTGCCCAGCAGTCCGAGAAGACAGCCGATCGTGAGCAGCAGGATGGAGAAAACAATGCCGATCAGCCGCTCGATCATCGCCCGCGGCCCGCCAGGGCCCGCGTCTGGCAGTCATGCGCTTTCTGGAGCAGCTCGGCGTAGGCCGGGATCTCGCGCAGGTTGGCCATCAGAGGATCGAGTTCCAGCGCCTGGTAGGCGCAATAGTTGTTGGCGATGGCGCTGCGTAGCAGCTTGGCGGCGCTGTCGGTCTTGCTGCAATAGGAGAGGATGGCGGCGTGGTAGTAGCGTAACTCGGGATCGCGCTCGGTCATCAGCGCGGGCTCGGCGGCGTGCACCGCGTCATCGGCTTCCCACACCGCGCCCGGCTGGATGCAGGCGGAGAGCAGGAAACGGTACCAGGTGGGATTGGCGCTCATCTTTTGCAGCGCCTGCCGGGCCTCGCCCAGCTTGCCGGCGCGCAACAGGATGCTGGGCAACACGTCGGTGGCCCACTCCGAGCCGGAATCGACCTTGAGGAATTCCAGGGCCCGATCGGGTTTCCCCATCATCGCGTAGGTGATGGCACAGGAACGGAAGTCAAAGTTGCCGGGATCGAGTGCCGCCGCGGTGTCGCACTCCCGGGCGGCTTCGTCGAGCAGCCCGGCGTAGCGCAGTACATAGGCCAGCGTGAAGTGCGCCTGCGCGTTCTCCGGGCGGAGCCGGATGAGTTCCTGGGCCTCATCGTAGGCTTTGGCCAGTTCCCCGCGCTCCACCCGGTTCTGGGTGAGGTGGGCGCGGGCCGAGAACAGGTTGGCATCGAGCGCGATGGCGCGCTCATAGGCGGCATCGGAGCGCTTCATCACCGCCTCGCCGCCCCCGAAGTAGGCGGCATCGAAATAGTAGCGCCGTCCCAGCACGTCCCAGGCAGGGGCATAGGACGGATCCAGTCCCACCGCCCGCTCCAGCATGGCGATGGCGTCCTTGTTGGTTTCGGGATCATGGGGCACGGCCGTGGCGCGCAAGTAGAGATCGAAGGCCTCGGAGTTCTTGGGCGGGGTCGAGGTGTCGGTGGTCGAGGCGGCGGAGCCCCCCAGCACCGGCAGCAGCCCGCGGCGCAGCTCGGTGGCCAGCTTGTCCTGCAGCAGAATGAGGTTGCCGGCGGGCGCCTTGACCGTCCCCTGCCACAGCACCTTGTCGCTCTTCACTTCCACCGCCTGTAGCGTGACCACCAGGTCGGGTCCCTGTTTCATGAAGTGTCCGGCCATGATGTTGGCCACCCGCAGGTCCCTCCCCACCTTCTGCGGGTCCACGTTGGGATCGTCGGCATACTTCTTGGTCGCGGCCGAGGGCCGGATCTCCAGGAAGCGGGTGTAGGCCAGCACGGTGTCGATCTCGTCGGCCAGGGCGAAGCGCAGGAAGTCCAGCGAGGGATCACTGCCGACGTTCTGCAGGGGCAGGACGGCGATGGTGTTGTTGGCCGCGGCGCTCACCGTGCGCGCATGCACCCCGCGCTTGGCCCACCAGATGGTGACCACCAACGCCAGCATCACCAGCACGCCGGCGATGCCCAGTTGCACGTAGGTGTGGCGGACATCGCTGTAACGGAAGGTGCGGGTGGGACGGCGCGCCACCGGCCGGGTGATGGTGGGCAGGATGTCGGAATCGCTGTCCCGCTTGAGCCGCCGCAGGTCTTCGCGGAATTCGGCGGCCGTCTGGTAGCGGCGCTCGCGTTTCTTCTCCAGCGCCCGGCCGATCACGTCCTCGAAGGCCGGCGGCAGCGCCGGGGTCAGCACCAGCGGCGACATCGGCTTCTTGTGCAGGATGTTGTCCAGGGTGAGCAGCGTGCTGGGGCCGGCGAACGGCTTCTTGTGGGTCGCCATCTCGTAGAGCACGACCCCGAACGAGAACAGGTCGGTGCGGGCATCGAGGGGCTCGCCGTTGGCCTGCTCCGGCGACATGTAAACAGCGGTGCCTGCGATGATCCCGGTCCCGGTCTGGGTCTGCTCCTGGTCGGCGACCATGGCCACGGCGCGCGGGCCCACCGGCTGCGGGACGGCCTGGCTCTCGCGCACCAGCTTGGCCAGGCCGAAATCGAGGATCTTGGCCTGCCCGCGCCGGGTGATGAGGATATTGGCCGGCTTGATGTCGCGGTGCACGATGCCTTCCGAGTGCGCGGCGTCGAGGGCATCGGCGATCTGGATGCTGATGTCGAGCACCTCGTCGAAGTCCATGGCGTGGTCGTGCAAGCGGTCCTTCAGGCTCTCGCCCTCCAGCAGCTCCATGGCGATGAAGGGCTGGCCCTGGTAGTCGCCGACATCGTAGATGGTGCAGATGTTGGGGTGGTTGAGCTTGGAGGCGGCCCGGGCTTCGCGCTGAAAGCGCTCCAGGGCGTGGACGTCGTTGGCGAACTGTTCGGGAAGGAACTTGAGGGCGACGCGGCGGCCCAGGCGCACGTCTTCCGCTTCATAGACGACTCCCATGCCCCCACCGCCTATTTTGCGCAGCACCCGGTAGTGGGAAATCGTCTGGCCGATCAAGGCCCGCCTCCGGAAAGTCGAATGGTAGGGTGTGCGACAGCGCAAGTCAATGAAGACAGGGCATCTGCGGCTTGCTTCAGCGGCTTTTCGCTTGATTTTCCGCGACCTTTGGGGCCGCACCGTGTTCTAAATAGAGGGAATTCGTGTCGCCCTCCGACACTTCCAGGAGATGTGAATGCTCGAAGGACTGTTCCAACCCATGCATCTGCTCGTCATCCTGTTCATTGCCGTGCTGGTGTTCGGCCCCAAGCGGCTGCCGGAGCTGGGCAAGAGCCTCGGTGAGGGCATCCGCGGCTTCAAGAACGCTATGAACGATGACCAGAAGCCGAGCGACAGCAAGACCGAAACCAAGCCCTAGCCGTCGCCAGCCGACCTATCCTCCGTCAATCCTGCAAGATGGCAAGAGTGTGATTTTCTGATGACCTGGCGCCGTCCTGCGCGTCTAACTCCTATCTGCCAAGGGTGAGGTGTCTTCTATGGGAAGTGCTGCCGACCAGGCGCTGCCGGCTGAAACCGGGAACGATGCCGGAGTAAAGCAGACGGCCGTGATCGGGATGGGCTCGGTATGGTTCGCCATGGCGCAGGCCGCCTGCGCTACCAGCGTGTTCCTGAAGTCGATCGCCGTGGTGTTGGGCATCTCCGTGGTGGGCGCGGCGGGAGCGCTGGAGCTGTTTCACGGGCACGCGGCGCGGGCCATCCTGTTGGCGTTCGCCCTGAGCGGCGCAACCGCCAACCTGTATTTGGTATGGAACGCCTGGAGGCTGCGGCGCAACCCGGCGGCGCGCTGGCGGCTGCGGCCCCTGAGCACCGCGGAGCGCCGGCGGATCGCCATCGCCGTCTCCACCTCGCTCCTGACCTTCGTCGTGCTGGCGCTGGAGGTCTGGGCCCACTTCTACCTCCACCCGCGCGGCTAGCCGGCTCCGATCTCCTCGGCCAGGCGCTTCATGAGGCGCTCGTGGAAGCCGGCGGGCAGCCGGAAGGTCCGCTGGTCGGCGATCAGCACCAGCACGTTGTGGGTGGAATCCAGCAGCGCGGCGCAATGCCGGCAGGTCTCCAGGTGGAGCTCGATCTCCCGGCGCAGCTCCGGATCGAGATCGTTCTCGATATAGTTCGAGATCTCCCGCCAGACGTGTTTGCAGTCGATCACCATGCCTGAGTCTTCTTCTTGGGGCGGAGGTACCCGGGCAGGCGCTCCACCAACTGGTCGCGCAACTTGAGCCGGGCGCGGAAGAGCCGCACCTTGACCGTGGCCTCGGTGATGTCGAGGATCTGCGCGGTCTCGGCGATGCTCAATTCCTCGATGTCGCGCAGCACCAGGACCTCGCGGTACTTGTCCGAGAGGCGGGCGATGGCGTTCTGGATCTCCTCGCGGATCTCCTTGCGCTCCAGCACCTCGGGCGGAAGCTCGCGCCAGTCGGCGATCTGCAGGGGCACGTAGTCCTGGTCGTCCCCGGAGTCGTCCAGCGACTGCAGCTTCTCGCCCTGCCGCTTGCGATAGCGCATGCGCGCTTCGTTGAACGCGATCTTCACCAGCCAGTGCTGGAAGCGGGCATCGCCGCGGAAGGCGGAGAGCGAGCGGAAAGCCTTGAGCATGGCTTCCTGGGCCACGTCTTCGGCGTCGGCTTCGTTCTTCAGCACCGAGTAAGCCACCAGGTACACCGCCCGTTCGTGAGGCCGAACCAACTCGTAGAACAGCTCCCGCTCGCCGCCGCGGATCCGCTCGATCAGCCGTGCTTCAGCCTGGTCCTGGGACATGCAAGACACGCGGGGCGTCGGTGCCATGCTTGAGGATGCCCCACGTTGCAGTCAGGTTACACCCCCGGGCGTGAAACTTCCGAGTCCGGGTCCCCTCTCCCAAGGGGGCGGAAGCCCGACGAAAAGCGCTTTTGACCCCGTTCTTCTGTATGATCGCACCGCGGCGCGTAACCGACAGGCCCGCGGCGGCCTCTGTATATAGAGGGCCCAACATCGTGCCTGCCGGGGGTCGTTCCTTGCTGATGAGAGTGCTGCTGTCGAAATCGTCCTGCTGGGCTGTTCTGGTGGTCGTCCTGGCCGCCACCGCGGCCGCGCAGGACCCTCCGCCGCCCTCGCTCGACCGCGGCTACCGGCTCATGTACAACCTCGACTTCTCGGGCGCCCAGCACGAGTTCGAAGAGTGGCAGCGTGTCCATGAGGGCGACCCGCTGGGGCCAGCCTCGGAGGCGGCCGGATTGCTGTTCTCCGAATTCCAACGGCTGCACGTGCTGGAGTCGAAGTTCTTCACCAACGACGACGAATTCCGCAAGCGCCAGAAGCTCGAGCCCGATGCGCAGCTCAAGGCGCGCTTCGAAGCGAAGCTGATGGCGGCCCAGATCCTGGCGCGCTCCGTCCTGGCCCGCGATCCCAAGGACCAGAACGCGCTCTTCACCATGGCGTTGGTGGCCGGCCTGCGCGCCGATTACCTGGCACTCATCGAGAATCGCAACCTGGCTTCGCTCGACTACACCAAGGAGGGCGCGCGCTGGGGACGGGAGCTGCTGGCCATCGCTCCTGAGTTCTACGACGCGTACCTGGCGACCGGGATCGGCAAGTACCTGGTCGGCCTTCAGCCGGCCCCGGTGCGCTGGTTCCTGCGCCTGGGCGGACACGCCGGCGACAAGAGCGCCGGCGTGCGCGAGCTGACCCTGTGCGCCGAGCGCGGGCGCTACCTCGCGCCCTTCGCCCGGCTGCTGCTGGCCATCGCCTATCTCCGCGACCACGACCCCACCCGGGCGCGGGTGCTGCTGGCCTCCTTGCATGATGACTTCCCCGCCAACCCGCTCTTCGCCCGCGAACTGGCGCGCCTGGGGGCGGGGCAATGAGCCGCGGCCTGCGGGCCCTCTGCTTCCTACTCTTGCTGAGCGCCACCCTGGCCGCGCAGGAGCGGGCCATCGACCCCCCGCGCTCCACCGTTACCGTGCACGTCGGCAAGGCCGGGGTCTTCTCCGCCTTCGGCCACGGACACGAGGTGCGCGGGCCCATCGCCCAGGGCAGCGTGGACGCGTCCGGCGCCGACCCCAAGGTCGAGGTACTGGTGCGCGCCGCCGACCTGAAAGTGCTCGATCCGGACCTCAAGCCGGCCGACCGGGCCGAGGTGCAGTCCACCATGCTCGGGCCCAAGGTGCTGGACGCCGAGCGCTTCCCCGACATCCGCTTCCGCTCCACCCGCGCCCAGCGTGAGGGCGACGGCTGGAAGATCGAGGGCGAGCTCACACTGCACGGGGAGACGCATCCGGTGATGGTCAGGGCGCGCGAGGCCGCCGGGCACTACACTGCTTCCGCCAACTTCAGGCAGACCACCTTCGGCATCACCCCGGTGACCGCCGGCGGCGGAGGCGTGAAGGTGAAGGACGAGCTGCAGCTCGACTTCAGCATCGCGCTGCGGTAGTGCCGGCCTGCCAGCCTGCCGAGGCAGCGCCGGCTCTGAGGTAGAACCTGGCCGTTCGCAGTTAGTTGCTGGGTACCAACACGGGGGCGCCTTTGTCCTTCACGAAGAACACGACGAATCTCGCGGGTTTGGTCTGGCTTGCGTTCCGCCCAACCACGTGAACATCCTCCGGGCCCTCGTAGAAGGTCTGACCAGGTGCCAGGGTCGTTTCCTTTCCGCCTCTCACCTGCATCACGATCGAGCCTTCCAGCACATAGATGAACCCATGTGCATTGTGGCGATGTATCGGGTCCGAACTGCCCGGCGGATATTCCACGGTGAGCATCAGACCCTCCTTGCCGGGAATGTTTGTCAGGTCTTTCGACATGAGCTCCGTGACCTTAGCCTCCTGTGACGTCAGCGTGCCGGACATGAGACATGCCAGTAGCAGAACCAACCGTGTGAACGTCATAGCCAAGCCTTTCGCTTGCCCGACGCCATTTCAACGCGCGCCGGGGTGTATTGGCGGCACCTCGCAGCTACGCGAGGTGCCGCACGAGCTCCTGTTCAGCCCGGAACCAGTCTTCACGCCGCCGCGGTCTCTGCTGCGGACTGAGTGAGCCAGGTCTCGAAACGCGTCTCGCCGAGTCGTGCGTTCTTGCCCGGAACCAGTGTCGTCTCACCGATCTTCGCCCCAGAGTAACGCGCTTGTGGGTCGGCGATGACTTCGCGGGGATCTTTGAGCGACGCCAAGCGCCGCCGTACGAGTTCATGCACGCGAAACTGTTCCGGCCCTCCTATTTCGACAGTGCCATTTTGCGGCGGGCCTACCGCGATCCCTCTCAAGGCACTCGCGACATCGTCGGCGGCCATCGGCTGGAAGAGCACGGGAGGCAGATGCACCTTGCCGCCGACCATGGAAATGTCGGCAAGGCCCTTGACGAACTCGAAGAACTGCGTCGCCTGCACGATGGAGTAGGGGACCGGAGATTCTTTGATCAGTCTCTCCTGAGCGATCTTGGCCCGGAAATAACCGCTCTCGGACAGCCGTTCGGTTCCCACCACTGACAGCGCGACGTGATGTCCTACCCCCGCGGCCGCTTCATAGGTGAGCTGGTTACGGGTGGATGTCTCGAAGAAGTTCAGCACGGCTGCGTCCTCCCAGGAGGGAGAGTTCGATACGTCCACGACTGCGGAGGCGCCCTTCAGCGCTTCGGCCAGCCCCTCGCCGGTGAGAGTGTCGACCCCAGACTTGGGTGATGCCGCCACCGCCTCGTGTCCGTGCGCACGAAGCTGGTTGACAAGCCTTGATCCAATGAGCCCACTGCCGCCGATCACTACGATCTTCATATGTGTCTCCTTCATTCTCGACCAAGGCATTTCGAAGCCGTCGGTCTTTGCATTGGCTAGGACAGGACCGAGTGCGAACACGGCCGTTAGCGTGAGAGTCGCGTCAGGTTGTTTACAGGACACCTCCCCGCGGAGAAGGGCGCGAAGGTTAGCGATGATTCTTCAGCGGCTCGACGATCGAGCCGGGCCAGTGCGTGACGATGAGCGGGAACGCATCCTCATGTTTCGAGAGACGCCCCCACAACTCGACCTTTGTTGGTGGCGCCAGGTCATGCGCACGCCAACAAGGGTCTCTTGCGCCTCTGTCGATGGCACTAAGAGCTACTTACCCCACAAACCCGGATAGTTTACCGCGTTCACTGCAAGCGGAATGTCGTTGCCCCATGAAATTTTATTGACTTCGTGGCTCCTGGCGCGGCGCGTCAGCGGGTGTCCTATCCGCCTGAGGTAGTGGCGTTCCCGAACAGAAGAATGGACGGCTTTGGCCGCTGGAGGGCACAGTGGGTGACGGGCGTCACAGCCGGCTGGTTGTCCGCCAGCTAGCATGTGCGGATGCGACGATGGGAGAAACTGCTGCACCCGTTCATGCGCAGCACCAAGCGCCGCGGCGAATGGGCCGAAGCCGCCTTCGTCGCCAAGGCCCTCGGCCAGGGACTGAGGGTTTCCAAACCCTTGGGCGACTCCGATCCCTACGACTACGTCGTCTTCAATATCCGGCATGCCATGAACCGCGTGCAGGTGAAATCGGCGTGGGCCCGTCGGATGGGCCGGGGCTACGAGGTCCGCAGCACGAATCAAAAGCTAGACCGGCGCGATTTCGACTTTCTCGTGGTGGCCCTACCTGAGGTCGATGTCTGGTATGTGATTCCGGTAGACGCCGTACACGGGAAGCGGAACGCTCGTCTGTATCCGGTGGAGCGGAGGCGCAGGAAGACGCGATGTGACTACGAGCAGTACCGCGAGGCCTGGCACCTGCTGACCGGCGACGAGCCCGGCGCCTGGGCCCGCTACCAGCGCTTCACCATCCACGCGGGCACGGAGTAGCCTTAGCCCGGCGCGTGTTGGAGAAGAAGACGGCGGCAGGGGTTGCCCACCCGCCTTGAGTTAGAGAGGTGCACTGATGAAACTGACGTTTGCTTTACTTTCTTTACTCGTGGTCTTGACCGCCGTCGCGTCCACCTCGGGGAATGGTGTGCTGAGCGGCCAAGTTGCCAGCGTTGTCGACGGGTCGCCTGTCGCGCGTGCCTGGGTGCTGATTCACCCCTCCGGCGGAGGAATTGAAGATGTCCGCATCACCGTCGAGCGTGACGGCAAGTTCTCTGCTGAATTGCCACCGGGCTTCTACGACGTGTTCGTCACGGCAGTAGGATTTGCCCCGACGTGCTCCAAAGTGCGGCTGCGGGCGGGCCAGACTACTACCTATAACCCAAGAATCGGCGTGTCCAAACTTGAGTCTTCCCAAATAGCCAGCCGAGTCGCCCTCATGTGAATTTGCCCGGGGGGCTCTAGCTCCCAACTCCTGACGTGGGTTGGCCGTTCTGTTGCTTATGATCAGGCAGCCCGATTAAACCCGAATTTTTCAACCCTGTCATCCTGAGCGAGGGCGCCTGCCCGAGCGAAGGACCCCCGCCAATTCGCACCTGACGATGCCGCGTACAGGCACTCCGGCCCGGAATGCTCAGCGTTGGGCCTCTCCGATGATCAGCATCTCGGCATCGAGGTGCTCAGCCAGGTCAGCCCAGCGCGGGTTCAGCTTCTCGATCAGTGCGATCTTTTTCGAGCGCCTCCAGCCCTTTAGTTCCTTCTCCCGTCGGATCGCCTTCAGGACATTGTCGTACTCCTCGTAACAAAGCAATCGATCACACCCGTACTTGGCGGCGAAGCCTTCTAACTCGCCACTCTTGTGTTGTCGGACGCGGTTGCTCAGGTCATTGGTCATGCCGATGTACAGCGTTCCGGAGTTGCTGCCGACGATGTACACCCAATAGCGATGCTCGCGCATGGAAGCAACCTAGCAACTGCAGCCGCGCCTGTCTGTGACATCTCGAACCGAAGCGCCTGCGAGCAGCCCTCAAGCTGCGGGCAGTCGAGGGGTCCTTCGCTCGGGCATGCGCCCTCGCTCAGGATGACAGATGGGATGAGTACGCCCTCGCTCAGGATGACACCCCCGGGGGGCTGCTGGCCGGGTCGGATGCTCTGCGTAACTCTCTGTCGCTCAACTACATACAGATAGTGCCGTCACACATCCGAGTGACTGCCCTCACTGCCGCCGGCCCGCCCCAAGGCGCACCATAGCCTGTAATTCATTCCGCAGTCATACGAGGCCCCTATGAAGAAGGTCGTCATTCTCGGGGCGGCGGGGCGGGACTTTCATAACTTCAATGTCGTGTTCCGCCACGAGCCCGCCTACCAGGTCGTCGCCTTCACCGCCACCCAGATCCCAGACATCGCCGGACGCAGCTACCCGCCGGAACTGGCCGGGCCGCTCTATCCCAAAGGCATCCCCATCCTGGAAGAGAAAGAGCTGGAGAAGATCATCCACGAGCACGAGGTGGACGTGGCGGTCTTCTCCTACAGCGACATCTCGCACCAGAACCTGATGCACCTGGGCTCGCGGGCGGTGGCCGCGGGCGCCGACTTCTGGTTGCTGGGCGCGCGCCGGACGCAACTGGCGGCCAAGGTGCCGGTGATCTCGGTCTGCGCCGTGCGCACCGGATGCGGCAAGAGCCCGGTGTCGCGCGCGGTGGCCGCCGAACTGCGCCGCCTGGGCTGGAAGCCGGTGGTGGTGCGCCATCCCATGCCCTACGGCAACCTGGTGGCGCAGGCGGTGCAGCGCTTCGCCTCGCTCGACGACTTGGTGCGCCATCAATGCACCATCGAGGAGCGCGAGGAATACGAGCCGCACATCGTCCAGGGCACCACAGTCTATGCCGGCGTGGATTACGAAGCCATCCTGCGGCAGGCGGAGAACGAGGCCGACCTCATCCTCTGGGACGGCGGCAACAACGACACCCCCTTCTACCGCTCCGACCTGGAGATCGTGGTGGCCGATCCGCACCGCGCGGGACACGAGCTCAACTACTACCCCGGCGAGGTGAACCTGCGCATGGCCCAGGTGGTGGTGATCAACAAGGTGGATACGGCGGCCATCGATTGCGTGGACGTCGTGCGGCGCAACGTGCGCCTGAACAATCCGCGCGCCCGGGTCATCGAGACCGCGTGCCGGGTGAGCGTGGCTGACCCGGAGCAAGTGCGGAACAAGCGCGTTCTGGTGGTCGAGGACGGTCCCACCCTGACCCACGGCGAGATGCCCTACGGCGCCGGAGTGGTGGCGGCGCGGCAGTGTGCTGCCGCCGAGCTGGTGGACCCGCGGCCCTTTGCGGTCGGCTCCATCCGCACCACCTATGGGAAGTACCCGCACATGACCCGCCTGCTGCCCGCCATGGGCTACAGCGACATGCAGCGCCACGAGCTGGAGGAGACCATCAACGCCGTCCCCTGCGACCTGGTGCTGGTGGCCACCCCGGTGGACCTGGCGCGGATCATCAAGCTCAACAAGCCGGCGGTGCGCGTGACCTACGAGATCGAATGCATCTCCAGGCCGACGCTGGCCGAGGTGCTGGGCGAATTCACCGTGGCGGCGCACAAGCTCCATGAGGCGGTGGTGCTATGAACGACTTCCTTTCCCTGCGCGACTTCACCCCGCAGCAGGTCCGCAACCTGCTCGACCTGGCGCGGCACATCAAGGCCCATCCGCTGGATTTCAGCCAGGTGCTGGAAGGCAAGACGCTGGCGCTGATCTTCGAGAAGCCGTCGTTGCGGACGCGGGTGAGCTTCGACGTCGGCATCCAGCAGCTGGGCGGCTTCTCCCTGTACCTGTCGCCGGCGGAGATCCAGCTGGGCAAGCGGGAGTCGGTGCACGACGTGGCCAAGAACCTGGAGCGCATGGTGCAGGGAATCATGGTCCGCACCTTCGCCCACGAGATCGTGGAGAAGATGGCGGAGCACGCCTGCGTCCCGGTCATCAACGGGCTGACCGATTTCAGCCATCCCTGCCAGGCGATGGCGGACTTCCTGACCATCGAAGAGGTCATGGGCAAGAGCGCCGGGTTGAAGATCGCCTACGTCGGCGACGGCAACAACGTGGCCCACTCCCTGATGTTCGCCGGGGCTCAGTTGGGCGCGCATGTCTGGATGGCCACCCCGCCCGGCTACGAGCCCAAGTCGGAGGCCGTGAACTGGGCGCGGGTGCGCGGCGTGCAGACCGGCGCCACCTGCACCCTGACCCATGACCCGGTCGAGGCGGTACGCGACGCCGACGTGGTCTACACCGACGTCTGGACTTCGATGGGACAGGAATCGGAGGCGGAGCTGCGGCGCTACGTCTTCCTGCCCTTCCGCGTGGATGCGGCGCTGTTCGCGCGCGCCAAGCCCGACGCCATCTTCATGCATTGCCTGCCGGCGCATCGCGGTGACGAGGTGACCGACGAGGTCATCGACTCCCTGCACTCGGTGGTCTTCCAGCAGGCCGAGAACCGGCTGCACGCGCAGAAGGCGATCCTGTACGAGCTGATGAAGGACGTGCCGGTGGAGTCGCGGTTCGAGGCGCATAAACCCTCGCTGGAGTTGGTCAAGTAGCTAGTAGCTCGTAGCTAGTAGCTAGGGAGGAACGATGCAAGGACATCGAGACCTTGCGGCATGGCAAAAGGCGATGGAGCTTGTCACCGAGATCTATCGTGTTACCCGCACGTTCCCACAAGACGAGCGATTCGGCCTCGTTTCGCAGCTTCGTAGAGCCGCTGTCTCGGTTCCGAGCAACGTCGCCGAAGGTTACGGCCGGAACTCGCGGAACGAACTGCACCATTTCGTCGGACAGGCGCGAGGTTCGCTTTGCGAAGTGGAAACGCAGGTCGAACTTGCCAAGAATCTCGGCTTCTTAAAGCCAAGCATCGCAACCGAGCTAACGAGGAAAGTCGCTGAAGTAGGGCGGCTACTGACGGGTTTGCGTACGTGGTCTGCACAGACAGGAGCCTAGCTACCAGCTACTAGCTACCAGCTACTTATGAAAACAATGCTGATCGCGGTCGGGGGCAACAGCCTGATCCGCGCCGGAGAAAAAGGCACGGTGGGCGAGCAATTGGCCAACACCCGCCGCACCGCTGCCGCCATCCTCGGCCTCATCCGCGACGGATACCGGCTGGTGATCACGCACGGCAACGGGCCGCAGGTAGGGGCCGACCTGCTGCGCTCGGAGCGCGCCTCCGACCAGGTGCCCGGGCACACTCTGGACGTCTGTGGCGCCGCCACCCAGGGAGAGATCGGCTACCTGCTGGCGCAGTCGCTGGATGACGAGCTCGCGGCCGCCGGGCTGCACGTCCCCGTGGTTTCGGTGGTGACCCAGACCGTGGTGTCGCGGAAGGACCCGGCCTTCCGCCATCCCAGCAAGCCCATCGGGCCTTTCTACTCGCGCGCCGACGCCGAAGAGAAGCAGCGCCAGTTCGGCTGGACCATCGTGGAAGACGCCGCCCGCGGCTATCGCCGCGTGGTGCCGTCGCCGGAGCCCATCGAGATCGTCGAGCAGGAGGTCGTCCGCGACCTGGTGAATGACGGCGTGCTGGTGGTGGCCTGCGGCGGCGGCGGCATCCCGGTGGTGCGGGAGAACGGCAAGCTGGTAGGCGTGGAGGCGGTCATCGACAAGGATCGGGCCTCGGCGCTGCTGGCCTCGAACCTGGGCGTGGATATCTTCGCCATCTCCACCGATACCGACTACGTCTATCTCGACTACAAGAAGCCGGCCCAGCGCCCGCTGACCCGGGTGACGGCGCTGGACATGGAGAAGCACTACGCTGCCGGCTACTTCCCCGCTGGAAATATGGGGCCCAAGGTGGAATCGGTGTTGCGCTTCCTGAAGGCCGGCGGGCGGGAAGCGGTCATCACCTCGTACGAGAATCTGCAGCACGCAGTCGCCGGCAAGGCGGGCACCCACATCGTCCCCGATGGCTATCTTCAGGCCCTCGAGGAGCGCGAGCACGAGATCATCGGCAGGTGAGCATGAAAAGCATTCCTGAGCCAGTGGCGGAGAAGCCGGCGCCGGATCCCGCGCGCCTGCGGCACGTGGTGGAGTCCCAGCAGTTCACGGTGCCGTTGCTGATGGAGCTGTTCGACCGGTCGCGTGGCATGGAGCGGGTGGTGGCCCGCGGCGGCACGCTCGACTTTCAGAACAAGATCATGGCCACTCTGTTCTACCAGCCCTCGACGCGCACCCGCTTTTCCTTCGAGGCGGCCATGCACCGGCTGGGCGGGCGGGTGCTCTCCACCGAGCATGCGCGCGCATTCTCATCGGAGACTGAGGGCGAACAGGTCGAGGACTCGATCCGCATCATCGGCGGGTATTCCGACGTGATCGTGATCCGGCATCATACCGAGGGCGGGGCCAAGCGGGCATCGGAGGTATCGCCGGTGCCGGTCATCAATGCCGGCGACGGCGAAGGCGGGCAGCACCCCACGCAGGCGCTGCTCGACCTGTACACCATCTACCGGGAGCGCCCGCTGGACGGGCTGAGCGTGGCCTTCATCGGCGAGCTGGACAAGGGACGAACCGCGCGCTCCCTCGCCTATCTGCTGGCCAAGTTCGAGCGGGTCAAGGTCTTCTTCGTGGCCCCGGCCGAGCTGCAGATGAGGCCGGACATCCTGCAGTACCTGGACCGCCACGGGGTCCATTACGAGCTGGTGTCGCAGATCGACGGGATCGTGGGCGAGGTGGACGTGGTGTACCAGACGCGCATCCGGCCCGAACGCGTGGCCGACGTGCAGGCGCTGCGGCGCTTCGCCATCGATTCCAGCGTGCTGCCACGCATGAAGCCGAACGCCATGATCCTGCACCCGCTGCCGCGCACCGTGGAACTGGACAAGACGGTGGACAGCGATCCCCGGGCCCTGTACTTCCGCCAAGCCACCAACGGGCTGTATGTGCGCATGGCGCTGCTGACGATGGTTTTGGATAAGTAGTCAGGAGTCGGGAGTCAGGAGTCAGCGATGAAAGGACACCGCGATCTGCTGGTTTGGCAGAAGTCGATGGCGCTGGTCACTGATATTTACCGCGTAACGCAATCGTTTCCTCAGTGCGAGCTCTACGGGTTGACGAATCAGATCCGGCGAGCGGCGGTGTCTGTGCCAAGCAATCTGGCAGAAGGGCACGGAAGAACATCGCGGAAGGAGTTCCATCGCTTCGTCGGACAGGCTCGCGGTTCGCTCACTGAAGTGGAAACGCAACTGGAGATTGCTCGAAACCTGAATTACCTCACGGAAGACAACGCCAGGGAGCTATTGGATCGGGCGAGTGAGGTGGCTCGCATGCTGAATGGCCTAAAGGCTTGGTGTGAGTCCGCCAGCTGACTCCCGACTCCTGACTCCCGACTACTCGAAAGGACTTATGCCGACCATCGAGATCACTCGCACGCAGGAATTCATCGAGCTGGAAGAACAATACGGCGCCCGCAACTACCGGCCGCTGGACGTGGTCATCGAGCGGGCCGAGGGCGTCTGGGTCTATGACGTCGAGGGCAAGAAGTATCTCGACTGCCTGGCGGCGTACTCGGCGGTGAACCAGGGCCACTGCCATCCCCGCATCCTGCGGGCCCTGACGGAGCAGGCGCAGAAGGTGACGCTGACCTCGCGCGCCTTCCGTAACGACCAGCTGCCGCTGTTCTATCAGGAACTGCATCAGCTCACCGGCTACGACCTGGCGCTGCCCATGAACTCGGGCGCCGAGGCGGTTGAGACCGCCATCAAGGCGGCGCGCAAGTGGGGCTACCAGGTCAAGGGCATCCCCGACGGCCGGGCCGAGATCGTGGTCTGCGCCAATAATTTTCACGGGCGCACCATCACCGCGATCAGTTTTTCCACCGACGAGCAGTACCGCGACGGGTTCGGGCCGTTCACCCCGGGATTCAAGGTCATCCCCTTCGGAGACGCCCGCGCGCTGCGCGAAGCCATCACCCCCTACACCTGCGCCTTCCTGGTGGAGCCCATCCAGGGCGAGGCCGGCATCCTGATCCCGCCGCGCGGGTATCTGAAGCAGGCGGCGGAGATCTGCAGCGCCAGCGGGGTGCTGCTGATGTGCGACGAGATCCAGTCGGGGCTGGGGCGCACCGGCAAGCTCTTCGCCTGCATGCACGAGGGGATCCGGCCGGACGTGCTGATCGTGGGCAAAGCGCTCTCCGGCGGCTTCTACCCGGTGTCGGCGGTGCTGGCGTCGAAGGAGGTGCTGGGCGTCTTCCAGCCCGGCGACCACGGCTCCACCTTCGGCGGCAACCCGCTGGCCTGCGCCGTGGCCCGCGCCGCCCTGCGGGTGCTGGTCGAGGAGAAGCTGGTGGAGCGCTCGGCCACCATGGGCTCCTACTTCCTGAACCTGCTGGAATCGCTGCACGGCCGCGAGCTGCGCGAGATCCGCGGGCTGGGGCTGTGGATCGGCATCGAAATGACAGGCCAAGCCCGCCCCTACTGCGAAGCCCTGAAGGAGGAAGGCGTGCTGTGCAAGGACACGCACGACCACGTGATCCGCATCGCGCCTCCGCTGGTCATCACCCGGGAGGAGATCGACTGGGCCTTCGAGCGCATCCGGCGGGTCATCGAGAAACACTGAATCGCGCAGAGGCAGCAGCGCCTATTTCGGGGTGTGCGGAGGCAATGGTGCGGGGGCGGGCGCGCGTGGTTCGCCGCTGCTCCGCTTGTGGTTGAGGACCGAATAACCCCACCCTGTGGGTGTGCTCGGCATTACTTGTGCTAAGCCGATTTATCGCTCGTTGACCGGCTTGCCCAGCGGA
>DATKKJ010000065.1 GCA_035543055.1 Terriglobales bacterium
ATGCCAACAACCGCCCAGTAGATCAGCAGGCACGGCAGCACAAGCGGAAACGCATAGATATACAGAAGATCGACACTAATCTTCTTCCATCCGTACATCTTCAGCAGGCCGGCACCTACGATCGCGACGGCTATTACGAACTCCGTTTCCGACATTCGGACTCGTCCAGCGAGCGGTCCGATGTTGACGGGGGACAGCTTCAATAAGAAGAGCCCGTGCAGCCAAAGGAAACTCGCAACCAGAAACCGCGTACTCTTCCTCAAATATCCAAGAGCCACGACAAGTACCTCCAAGAGCGAGAAAGGGCACGGCGTTGGCCGTGCCCCCTCGCGGTCAAAACGTCTTGGGCCCGTTGATTGTTAAAGAGGTGTCGTCCCTACGGGACTCGTCCCTCTTTGTTGTCGCCTACCCGGCACTCAACCACCCCAGCAAACCAACCCCAGGTTTGCTGGGGACCCCGGTCACGTGCCGGGCTAGATTCTTCCGGCCCTTCGGGCCTGGATTTCGTTGTCTCCGCGTCCTCCGTGTCGTCCACCGGCCCGCGCGAGGGCGCGCGGGCTACTTTGTCGATTTCTCCTCCGCGTCCGGAGCCTGCCCTGAGGCGAGCCGAAGGGCGTCCTCCGTGGTTCAGGGGGAGACGCCCTGACGGGCGTCTCTACCGGAAGACTAACTGCACCCCGAGGTCGCACCGCAGGACATACATCTGTAGCACGACCCATTCCTGACCATGATGGCGCCGCAGACATGGCAGCTGGGGGCGTCGCCCATGTCGATCAGCTCGCGCATGGCGTCGGCGGCGTGAACCGGCTGCTTCGCAGCCGGAGTACCAGGTACCAAGTACCCAGTACCAAGCTGCGGAGACGTCGACGTCCCGTTCTCCTCGGGCAGGGCCTTGGGCCGGTAGTTCTCGAACAGGAACTGCTGCTGCCCGGTCAGGAACCGCAGCTCCAGCCAGCGGAAGATGTAATCCATGATGCTTTTGGCGAAGCCGATGTCCTGGTTGCCGCTCCAGCCCGAGGGCTCGAAGCGGGTGTGGGCGAACTTCTCGCACAGCAGCTTGAGCGGCACTCCGTGCTGCAGCGCGATCGAGGTGGCGCAGGCGAAGCTGTCCATCAGCCCGGAGACGGTCGAGCCTTCTTTTGCCATGGTGATAAAGATCTCCCCCGGCTGTCCGTTGGGGTAGAGGCCCACGGTGATGTAGCCCTCGTGGCCCGCGATGTTGAACTTGTGGGTCACCGAGAGCCGCTCGTCCTGCAGCTTGTGCCGCGAGGCCCGTGGCGGCGCGTTCAAATCCTCAACTTCTTTCACCGCCGAGAGCGCCGAGACCGCCGAGGAATCTTTGGCGGAAGAGGTTGCGGTGGCGGTCCCGGCGGCCGAGAGGGGCTGGGCCTTCTTGCAGCCGTCGCGGTAGATGGCCACCGCCTTCAGTCCCAGCTTCCAGGCCTGGATGTAGGCGTCGGAGATCTCTTCCACCGTGGCCGCCTCGGGCAGGTTGACGGTCTTCGAAATCGCCCCGGAGATGAACGGCTGGACGGCGGCCATCATGCGCAGGTGTCCCATGTAGTGGATGGAGCGGGTGCCCTTGGCCGGCTTGAAGGAGCAGTCGAAGACCGGCAGGTGCTCGTCCTTGATGTGTGGGGCCCCTTCGATGGTGCCGGTGGCGTCGATGTAGCTGACGATGGCGTTGGCCTGCTCGGTGGAGTAGCCCAGCTTGAACAGGGCCGCGGGCACGGTGTTGTTCACGATCTTGATCATGCCCCCGCCCACCAGCTTCTTGTACTTCACCAGCGCCAGGTCCGGTTCGACGCCGGTGGTGTCGCAGTCCATCATGAAGCCGATGGTGCCGGTGGGGGCCAGCACCGTGACCTGCGAGTTGCGGTAGCCGAACTTCTCGCCGTGCTGCAGAGCTTCGTCCCAGCACTGCTTGCTGGCCTCGTAGAGCGCGGTGGGGACGTTGCCGCGGTTGATGTTGTTGACGGACGCGCGGTGCATGCGGATGACGTCGAGGAAGGGCTCGCGGTTGACGTACCAGCCGGGGCAGGCGCCGCCCCACTCGGGCAGGCGCTCGCTGGCCTGGATCATCTCCGAGTAGCGGGCGGCGGTGATGTCGGTGGCCGGCATCAGCGGCTGCGCCTGCTCGGCGATGCGCGACGACTGCAGGTACGCCTCGCCGCACATGATGGCGGTGACGCAGGCGGCGTAATCGCGGCCCGCTTCGCCGTCGTACGGCAGCCCCGAGGCCATCAGCAGCGCGCCCAGGTTGGCGTATCCCAGCCCCAGCGGCCGGTAGTCGTGCGAATTCTTGCCGATCGCCTCCGTCGGATAGCCCGAGTTGTCCACCAGGATTTCCTGCGCCGTGATGATGACATCGACGGCGTACTTGTACGCCTCGACATCAAACGTCCCGTTGGGCGCGAACTTCATCAGGTTCAAGCTCGCCAGGTTGCACGCCGAATCATCCAGGAACATGTACTCGGAGCAGGGGTTGCTGGCGTTGATGCGGGCGGTGTTCCTGGAGGTGTGCCAGCGGTTGACGGTGGTGTCGTACTGCATGCCGGGGTCGCCGCACTTCCAGGTGGCCTCGGAGATCCTCTTGAGCAGGTCGCGGGCAGGGAAGGTGCAGACCGGGCGACCGTCGCGAACGGCCTTGGTGGAGAAGGCGGCGTCGCGCTCGACGGCGAGCATGAAGTCGTCGGTGACGCGGACGGAGTTGTTGGCGTTCTGGAAAAAGATGGACGAATAGGCTTCGGAGTCGGGGGAGGAGCCGTCGTATCCGGCCTGCACCAGGGTCCAGGCCTTGGCCTCTTCCTTGGCCTTGCACTCGATGAAGTCCACGATGTCGGGGTGATCGATGTTGAGGATGACCATCTTGGCGGCGCGGCGGGTCTTGCCGCCGGACTTGATGACGCCGGCGAAGGCGTCGAAGCCCTTCATGAAGGAGAGCGGGCCGCTGGCGGTGCCGCCGCCGGAGAGTCCTTCGATGGAGCTGCGCAGGGGCGAGAGATTGGTGCCGGTGCCGGAGCCCCACTTGAACAACATGCCCTCGGTCTTGGCCAGGGTGAGGATGCTGTCGAGCGAGTCCTTCACCGAATTGATGAAGCAGGCGGAGCACTGGGGATTCTTGTAGCCGGTGACGGCGAACTCGACGCGGCCGAGTTGCGGGTTCCAGTGCCAGTTCTGGGCGTCGGATTGGGGCTCGAGGCGGTCGCAGCCGACATTGAACCAGACCGGCGAATTGAAGGCGGCGTACTGGCGGAGCAGCAGGAAGGCGAGCTCGTCGTGGAAAGTGGCGGCGTCCTCGGGAGTGTGGAAGTAACCGCCGGCGACGCCCCAGTCGCGGATGGTCTCGGCGACGCGCTGCACCAGCTGGCGGACCCCGGTCTCGCGCTCGGGCGTGCCGATCTTGCCGTGCAGATACTTGCTGGCGACGATGTTGGTCGCCGTCATGGACCAGTCCTTGGGGACTTCGACGTCCTTCTGCTCGAAGATGGTGCCGCCGCCGGCGTCGTTGATCTGGGCGGTGCGGAATTCCCACTCGACCTCGTCGTAGGGAGAGACTCCGGGCTTGGTGAAGAAGCGGCGGAAGCTGAGGCCCGGAGCCTTCTTCCGGTTGATGAAGCTGGTGACGGTCGGCGTCGTCTGCGCGACGTTGGTGGTGTCAGCGGTCTTGGTCACGTCAGCCATTGTGTCTCTCTCCCAGTTGCCAGTTGCCAGATATCAGTTGCAGTACCAAGTACCCAGTACCAAGTACCAAGTCAAAAACCTTCAGGGAACGATGGTTTGCCGATCTCCTGTTGCTCCTTATCCTCCTGATGCGTGGCCGAGGGCGATGAAGCCGTAAAGCCGTCGGTGACGGCGGAGGCGCTCTCGCTGGTGGCGGCCAGCCAGTTGCGGAGGGCATGGGCGGCGGCCTGGCGCTGGGTGCGCACCGGCACCACGGCGTAGCGGACAAAGCAGCGGCCCGATTGGAGACGGGGACGCAGCTCGCTGGCGGCCGAGAACAGACCGTGCAGGGTGCGCGCCAGATCGTCGGTCTCCTGGATGTCGAAGACGGCGATCATGCGGCGCTGCCCGGTCAGGGGCGACTCGTTCTCCGCGATCACCTCCTCCGCCAGGGCGAAGATGCCGGGCAGAGGCGGGACCAGGGCCAGGCTCAGGCTGGACTGGCAGCGAGCCCATCGCGACCATTCCAGGTGACCGACCTCGGGGGCCGACAGCTTGCTTTCGGTCACGTCGAGTGCGGTGGGTTCGAACGCCATCCGATCCTCCTTTCCAAGCGCGGCAGGCGCGCTCGGAACCTTGGGCTGAAGCCCAAGGCTGCCTCCCTGCTGGAGACGCCCTGACCGGCGTCTCGACCGAAGAGCCAGGCGAGACGCCAGCGGTACGACAAGGGAAAGAAGCCCTGTGCCCGGGTGCACTGAATGATGTGCACAGGCCACGAGAGCCTCGGTTGTGTTGTCAAAACCGTCCCCGGTAGGCAACGGCTATCGGGGATATTGAGGGTCACCGCAGGGCCCGCCGGCGTCACCTCTGGCGCCGGTTCACCGCTCGCCGAGGCCCGGTTCGCCTCGACGCCCATCTTGGCTGGGTCTGCAAGGTACGCCCATATAGGGGGCCTGTCAAGTACCTACCCCAATATATTGTATTTTACACCTTAATCGGCTGGATTCCCTGGCTGGACGGGCCTTTGCAAGGGCCGGGCTGGGGACATGGCCGGGCTGGCGGCGGACATTTCCACATGGACATCCTTCCCTGGATGGCTGGATGACATCGCGACTGGAGAAAGTGAATCGACTGTAAGTTGCAATGCGGGGCGGGTCAATCACCTATTAATAGTGCAGGGTTGTGGATTGTGAGGAAAAGAAGTACGCGAAACTAGTAGCCAGCAGAAAGAGAGGCTTGCGCGAGCGAGGGCACCCGCACATTCCTTCTCATCATTGTTTTCTGGGCAAGCGAATCAGAGCATGCTGCCGGCGGCGAAGCAGGTGGGCGCCAGGCCATCGGGGCTGTAGCTGATGACGGCGGAGGCGTCGGAGCAGAAGGCGCGCTGGCCGCTCGATCCGATGGCCGACGGTGTTGCGCTAAGTTGGTAGGCCAGGTGCGGCAATGCTCCGCCGCCACCCAGCGGGCCGCCACCCCCGCCGCCGCCCGCGCAGTTCAACTGCAGGCTGTATCCGCTCTTCTGCCCGGTGGCGAGCTGGGCATCGATGAGATCAGCGTGCGTGGGATCTGCCGGGACCCCAAAACCACTGGGCCCGAGATCGACGAGAGCACAGCCGTATCCGGTTGCCGGGTAAGTGAGCTGGTAGGAAATCTGGGCGGTATTGATGGTGCGGAGCGAGCCGACGGCCGAGCTCTCATTGGCCGCCATCCGCGACCGCAGCAGGTTGGGGATGGCGATGGCCGCGATGATCAGTATGATCGCGACCACAATCAGCAACTCGATCAGGGAGAAACCACGTTCGCGCTGCACCGTTCGTCCTCCATCCCCAGGAGATCGGACAGCCTGATCGTAGGCCGAAGGTACAGCCCGGCAGAAGATCACGGGCGTTCACGTGACTTACCAAAGTCGCTGGCACTTCCGGGATCATCAAGGGTGGCAACTGCTCCGGCGACGGAGCAGCTCCGGCGCAACCAACCCGGCCGAGGCTAGTGCGGCTGGGCAAGAAAGGACTGGTTCCAAAAATCGGCCGTGTCGGGGAATTCCACCGCCACGGTCGCCTCTTGCCCGGCCCGGGCCAATCCCCGATACACGACCCGTGCCCGGGCGCCCTTGCCGCGCGCGGGATCGAGCACGTAGACCTGACTTCCGAGCTTGAGCGGGACTGGGCAGGTGAAGCTGCACCCATGCTTGCTGAGAAGCACCGTCTGCGCAGGGTCATCTTCAATGTCCCTGCCGGGAGGCTGCCAACGGACAACCAGGGGAACCTGCTTAGCGATCCTGTTGCTTCGCCGAATGAATGACTTTGATTCCATTATTGTTCTCGCTGCCGACACGGAGCGAACTCGGTCATCAGAGTACCCTTCCCGGCCCGCTCGCGAAACATGCCCAATGGCCATCTGCGGACCTGACCCAAGGTAATGCGAACAGGACGACGCAACGACCTTTCCGTCAGGCCTGCTCGATGCCCAGGTGGTCTTCCATCTGCTCCAGAGTGAAGCCCTTGGTCTCGGGATAGACGACCAGAACCACCAGGAACTGAATCACCATCATGACGCCGAAGAGCAGGAAGGGGTATCCGCCGGAACGGGCGGCGAAGATGGGAAACAGCTGGCCGATGATGGCGTTCATCACCCAGTGCGTGCCGCTGCCCAGGCTCTGTCCCCTGGCGCGCACCAGGTTGGGGAAGACCTCGCTGATGAAGACCCAGATCACGGCGCCCTGGGAGAAGGCGAAGAAAGCGACATACACGATCAGCAGAGTGAGCAGCGCCTGCTGGTGCTGGCGGGTGAAGAAGATGGCGGAGACCCCGAGCAGGCAGGCGGCCATGCCGACGGCGCCGATCAAGAGCAGGGTCTTGCGCCCAACGCGGTCGATGACCGCCATGGCCATCAGGGTGAAGACCAGGTTGGTCAAGCCGATGGCGACCGCCTGCAGGTTCGCCGAGAGCTTGCTGTAGCCGCCCATGGCGAAGATGTCGTTGGCGTAATAGAGGATGGCGTTGATGCCGGCGAACTGGTTGAAGAAGGCGACGCTCACGGCCAGGAAGATGGGAAAGCGGTACTTCGACGAGAAGAGCGGCTCCGAGCGTCCGGAGCGAGTGAGGTGGACGGAGCGAACGATCTCCTGCAGGGCGGCCTCACCGTCGCTGTTACCGAGGAGGTCGAGGACCTGAGCGGCCTCGGCGGTGCGGCCCCGGGTCACCAGCCAGCGCGGGCTCTCGGGGATACCGAAGAGCAGGATGAAGAAGACGAGGGCGGGGACCGCGGCGACGCCGAACTCCCATCGCCATTCCCGGATGCCGAGGCCGACCCGGCTGATCAGGTAATTCGATAAGTAAGCCACCAGGATGCCGACCACGATGTTGATCTGAAAGACGCCCACCAGGCGTCCGCGCGCGCGGGCGGGGGCAAGCTCGGCCAGATAAACGGGCGCGACCACCGAGGAGGCGCCGATCCCCAGGCCTCCGATGAAGCGAAAGCCGATGACGGCGGACCAACTCCAGGCCAGGGCACAGCCCAGCGCCGAGACCATATAGAAGAGGGCGGTCAGGCTCATGCTGCGGCGGCCGCCGAAGCGCTGGGCGATGACGCCGGCGCAGAGCGCGCCGATCACCGTCCCCCACAGCGCCGCCGAGACGGTGAACCCCAGTTGGGCGGGGGAGAGTTGGTACACCGCGCGCAGGGCGCCGGTGGTCCCGGAGATGACGGCGGTGTCGAAACCGAAGAGCAATCCGGCCAGAGCTCCCACCAGGATGCTGCGCATCAGGTAGGGGTTCGAGGTCAGGGAGATGGAGCCGGCAGGTGGATGGGCGGAAGCGGACATGAGGAGCGGCCATTCAACCGGGTCTCAGAAGAAATTGCAACCTGGGCGCCCGCGACCGAGGAGTAGACTACTGCGCGCCATGAAACGTCCTCTGCTCATCTGCCTGTTCCCTGCCCTGTTCGTGATGATGCTTTACGCGCAGTCTCCCAGCGCACCTGCCGATCCCTATAAGCCGACGATGGACCGGCTGCAGTCCATCAGCGAGGTCCCGATCACGGACTGGCGCAGACACGATGCCGGCCTGGCGCACGGCGAAGATCCCGGGATCAGTACCGCGGACTGGCAACCGGTGAAGGTGCGGGAAGACTGGAACGGCAGCCGCTGGCTGCGCACCACGATCGCGGTCCCAGAAAAGCTGAACGGCTACGAGCTGCGCGGAGCGGAGGTGCAGCTCGACGCCTGGCTGACCAGCGACAAGGCCATCCAGGTGAGCATCTTCGCGAATGGCTCCCTGATCAGCCGCACGGACGAGGACACGCAGTTGCCGGTGACCTTGAGCAGCGCGGCCCAGCCGGGGCAGAAGTTCGCCATCGCGGTGCGGGTGGTCGGCGCCCCGGTGAAGGCCAGCCTGTACCGGGCGCGGCTGCTGGTCCACGCAGCCAAAGGGCGGCCCGATCCCGCGACCCTGCGGATGGAAGTGCTGGCGGCGCAACCGCTGGTGGCGGCGTACGAGAGCGGCAAGACGGAGCGGCAGGCGGTGCTCGACTCTGCGGTGAAGGCGATCGAGCTGGCGGCCCTGGAGCGCGGAGATCAGCAGGCCTTCGACGCGTCGCTGCGCGCGGCGCAGGCGAAGCTGGGCGAACTCCGACGGTTCGAGCAGCAGTTCACCATCCAGGTGACGGGCAACTCGCATATCGACATGGCCTGGCTGTGGCCCTGGACGGAGACGGTCGAGGTCGTGCGCAACACCTTCGAGAGCGCGCTGCAACTGATGCGCGAGTATCCCGACCTGACCTTCACCATGTCGTCGGCGCGGGCCTACGCGTGGATGGAAGAGAAGTATCCGGAGATGTTCCAGGAGATCCAGCAGCGGGTGAAGGAAGGGCGGTGGGAGATCGTCGGGGGGATGTGGGTGGAGCCCGACCTGAACATGCCGGACGGCGAGTCGCTGGTGCGGCAACTGCTGATCGGCAAGCGCTATTTCCGGCAGAAGTTCGGGGTGGACGTGCGCATCGGCTGGAACCCGGACTCGTTCGGCTACAACTGGCAGCTGCCGCAGATCTACAAGCGCTCGGGGCTGGATTACTTCGTCACCCAGAAACTCTACTGGAACGACACCAACAAGTTCCCGCACAAGCTGTTCTGGTGGGAGTCGCCGGACGGCAGCCGGATCCTGACCTACATCCCGCACGACTACGCCAACCAGGTCGACGGCGCCAAGATGGCGGCGGACCTGGCGGCGTTCGCGCCCGCGATGTGGAAGAAGGATGCCGGGGTGCAACAGGCTTCGCCCGGCGAGTTGGAGATGATGTACCTGTTCGGGGTCGGGGACCATGGCGGCGGACCCACCCGCAAGGACTTGGACACGGCGCAGGCGCTGCGCGATCCCAACCTCGTCTATCCGCCGCTGAAGTTCGGCACGGCGACGGCGTTCCTGCAGAACCTTGAGAAACACCGCGAGGAGCTCAACATCCCGGTCTGGAAGGACGAGCTGTACTTCGAATATCACCGCGGGGTGCAAACGACGCAGGCGGAGACCAAGCGGGGCAACCGCAAGAGCGAAGTGCTGATGCTCAACGCCGAGAAGCTGGCGTCGGCGGCGTCGCTGTTCGGCGTCCCCTACCCGCAGGAGAGCCTGAACACCGCGTGGCGTGAGGTGCTGTTCAACCAGTTCCACGACATCCTGCCGGGGTCGGGCATCGCGGTGAACTACGTGGACGCGGCGAAGCGCTACGCCAACGTGCGCCACATCGCCGAAGAAACCATCGAGCAGTCGCTGAGGAGGTTGGGCGCCGAGGTCAACACCCCGGCGACTGCGGTGCTGGTGTTCAACCCGCTGTCGTGGACGCGGACAGACGTGGTGGAATTCGAGGTCCAGTTCCCCGGCAAGACGACGGCCGTCCAAGCCACCGGGCCCAACGGAAAAGCGATGCCGGTGGAGGTGCTGGCCAACGACCGGCGCACCAACCGCCTGCGCTTGCGCCTGCTGGCAAAGGATGTCCCGGCGCTGGGCTACGCGCTGGTAAAGCTGACGCCGGCGACGGCCGCGCCCAGCCGGGTCTCAACGCTGAAGGCGACGGCAACTTCGCTGGAGAACGAGTACGTGCGGCTCACCGTCGATGCAGCCAGCGGGTGCATCACCAGCGTGGTGGACAAGCGCAGCAACACGGAAGCGCTGGCGCCGGCCGAGCCGGGCGACGGCGCTCCCGCCGCCGCTCCGGGGAACAAGCCGTGCGGCAACCTGCTCCAGGTCTTCACCGACAAACCGAAGCACTGGGACGCGTGGAACATCGACGCGGATTTCATCAAGGAACACGCCGACCTGACGCAGGCGGACGAAGTCAAGCTGGTCGAGCAGACGTTCCTGAAAGCGGTGCTGCGGGTGAAGAAACACTTCGGGAATTCGGCGTTCGTGCAGGACATCACGATGTACGCAGGTGTGCCGCGCGTAGACGTGGCGATGCAGGCGGATTGGCACGAGAAGCACAAGCTGCTGAAGGTGGCGTTCCCGCTCAGCGCGCGCAGCGAGAAAGCGACGTTCGAGATCCCCTATGGCTCCATCCAGCGGCCGACCACGCGGCGCGACTCCCGGGAGCAGGCGCAGTTCGAGGTCCCCGCGTTGCGCTGGGCCGATCTTTCGGACGGCACGCACGGTTTCAGCCTGCTGAACGATTGCAAATACGGCTACGACGCCAAGGACAACGTGCTGCGGCTGTCGCTGCTGCGGGCGCCGGAGTGGCCCGATCCGCACGCCGACCAGGGCCGGCACCAGTTCACCTACTCGCTCTACCCGCACGGCGGCGACTGGCGCGCGGCCATGACCATCCGCCGCGGCTATGAGCTGAACGCTCCGCTGCTGACGGTGACGCTAGCGCCGCATCAGGGGCCGCTGCCGGAGCAGCAGTCTCTGTTCGCCGCCGATGCGGACAACGTGATCGTCACCGCCGTCAAGAAGGACGAGGATGACGCAGCCCTGACGCTGCGCCTTTACGAGTGGGCCGGGCGCAAGGCTTCGGTGCAGCTCAAGCTGCCGGCGGGGTTCCGGGTCGCGGCGGAAACCAACCTGATGGAGGCGGTCGAGCGGCCGGTGGCCGCAGGCGCGGCGGTGACCGTCGGGCCGTTTGAGATCAAGACCCTCCGGCTGGAGCGGGGGCAGTAAGTCGGCCGAAATTGAGAGAGGTGGGTCGCAGGCGAGGGCACCCGCGCCACGCAATCCTTCCTATTCCTTCCAGCGCCCGAGCAGCCTGCGCAGCAGGACCAACTGGCCGAGGTGGTAGGCATTGTGGTCCATCAGCAGCAGGGCCTCACGGAGGAGTGTCTGTCCCCTACCGTGAGGGATGGGAGCGAAGAGATCCGCTTTGCCGGTGACCAGCTTCTGCATGGCCCTCATATCGGCGCGGAACTGGCGGATGCTCTTGTTCCACGCGGCCGCACTGGGTGGGGCCGCGGTCTTGGGCCAGTAGCCCACGGGCCACTTGGGCGAGACGTGCCGGGGGTCGCGGGAGAATTCGAGGATGTCCCATTGCGCGATGCGCATGTGCTCCAGCAGTTGCCAGGCGGTGTAAGGCGCGCCGGCGGGTTTCTTGCCGCGCAAGGATGGCGGCAATCCGGCGATGGCGGCGTCGAAGTCGGCGTGGGCGTGGGACTCGGAGAGGAATCGGGCGAGCTGGCGGCGGAGGGCTTTGGTGTTCATGGTCACATTTTAAGCGTCGCAGATGTGCGGCCGAGGGCGGCCTGATGCAAGTGCGTGACGAACAGCGGCCGGCGGGAGCGCACACCCGGTCCCGTCCTTGCCAAAATCGCCCGCAGAGCTATAGGGTTATGGCCGGGATCGACGGTGGCGCTGGGCAAGCGCCGGAGGGGGCCGACCATGCAACTTAAAACCAGTACACGCAGCCTCGGGCAGGTGATGATCGTGGATTGCAGCGGCCGATTGGTGTTCGGCGAGGAGACCACGTTGCTGCGAGACACAGTCAAAGAACTGCTGGTCGGGTCCAAGCAGGTCGTCCTGAACCTTGCCCACGTGACCTACATCGACAGCTCAGGAGTGGGCACGCTGGTGGGACTGTACGCTTCGGCCAAGGCGGCGGGCGCCGCCGTCAAGCTGGCGGCGCTCAGCGCCCGGGTGAGGGACGTACTGGTGATCACCAAGCTGGGCACCATCTTCGAGGTCCACGGGTCGGCGGAAGAGGCGGCGGGCTCGTTCAGCGGCGGGGCGGGATAGCAGGAGGCAGGAAGCAGGCAGCAGCAGGCAGGGCGCGCGCGGCGCGCCTGTTCTGTTTCCGGCGACCTCCCCTTTTCCGGGGCAGGCCGGTGAAATCGGCTTAAATCCAGTGATCTTCGGTAAATCAAGGCAAATCACCCTCAAATCCCGAAAAATTCCTGTTTACGCTGCACCGGATTTGAGGCATAGTCTGGGGTAACGTGGTGTCCCAGGGCCAGCCTGCACGCTCGCGAAGAACGCGCGACCCTCGATGCACGGCAGGAAGCGCCGTGCTGCGGAAAACGTGAAGCCAAGAGGCGGAGATGAAGAACATCAACGATGTGATCCGGGCCAAGGAGCAGCAGGTGCAGCAACTCCAGCGGGAGCTGGAGGTGCTGCGCTCGGCGGCGAGACTGCTGGCCGACGACACTGACGCCGCGCCGGCGCCGCGGCCGGCGAGCGCGAGCAACGTGGCGACGCCGATGGTGATGCGTCCGGCCCAGCCGGCGGCCCCGGTGGCGGCACCCGCCAAGGAGAGCGGCGCCTACGTCGCGCCTTCGGCCTGGGACGCCAGCAAGCCGCAGTTCCCGTAACCCCGGAGGCAGGGATGGCAGTGGAGCTGCCGCCGGCCGACCTGATGACCGACCGGCGGAAACACGAGCGCCGGCTGGCGGTGAAAGAACTGATCGGGCTGCAACTGGGGGCCACCAATCGCGCCATCGTCGTCGATCTGAGCGAAGGCGGGATGCGGGTGCAGGCGGCGGAGCCCGTGCAATTGCTGCCCTCGTCGCTGGTCCGCTTCCAGATCCCGGGCTGCGCGGAACCGGTAGCGGCCAGTTGCGAATTGGCGTGGGCCGATCATTTCGGCAAGGCGGGACTACGCTTCACCGGGTTCTCCGGCAATTCCCTTCTTGATCTGCGGCGCTGGCTGAAGCAGACGACCGCCCCGGTGCTGGTGGAAAAACGCGAAGCGGTCCGTCCGCCGCGGACGCTCCCCTTGCCGATCCCGAAGCCGCAGGTGGTGACGGGCACCGGGCCGAGGGTTGCGGTTTCTGCTCCGGTCCGCGCTTCGCCGGGCGAGACGCCCGGCGCTACACAATCTCCGAAAGTGGAAACGTTCGAGGCGCGACTGCAGGCCGCGGCCCAGCACCTGATGACCCTGACGTCGGCGGAAGGGGCGGTGGTGGCGCTGCGCAGCGGGCAGCAGATCGTGTGCCGGGCGAGCGTGGGCAGGGCGCCGGCGCTGGGGGCGGTGGTGCCCTCCGACTCCGGGCTGACGGGCGAGTCCCTGCGGGAGCGCATGGTGGTGTGGTGCCGTGATACCGATAACGATCCGCGGGCGAACCGGGAGGCGTGCCAGAAGCTGCGCCTGCGTTCGACGGTGCTGGCGCCGGTGCTGCGCCAGAGCAGCGTACAAGGGCTGCTGGCGGTGTTCTCGTCTCAGCCCGACCGCTTCGACCGCGGCGACGTGATGGCGCTGACCCGGATGGCGGACCTTGTCGCCGAGATGCTGGGCAAGCCGGTAGGAGCCACGAGCGCGGCCGCGCTTGCCCCGACGGCGATGCCGGCCGCCGCCCCCAAGCCGACTCGGGAAGCGGCCCTGCGCCTGCCCCAGCCGGTGAACGGGATCCTGCGCTGCGACGCCTGCGGACATCCCAACCCGGAACGGGCGCAGGTGTGCGAGCGCTGCGATGTCCCGCTGCGGGTCCCGGAACTGGAGGCGTTGCTGGAGCGCGATCCGAAGATCTCGAAGCTGCTGCTGGCGTTGTTCATGCTGGCGGCGCCGCTGGGAAGTTTCTATGCCGGGCACGAGCTGGGAACGCTGCTGCGCAAGCCAGCGGTGCAGCAAGTGCAGCCCGTGAAGGCAGATGTCGCAAGGCCGGAGTTGGCAAGACAGATGTAGGGCTCCTGGGTCCGTGGCGAAAGAATCGCGTCCGCAAGGGCGCGATTTTTCTTGGCCCGCTCGAGGGCGAGCGGGCTACTTTGTCGAAAGCCGCGGTCGGGTACAATTCACTGCCGAATCAACACCTGAGGGTCTTCGATGAAGAAGCTATTGGCAGTCTCGTGGGCACTTCTGACACTCACCGGTAACCTTCTTGGCCAGAAGAATCCGACCGACACGCAGAAGCAAGGCCACTGGGTCTATGTGCTGTGTGGAAGACTCATCGACGGCAAGAGCGACACCGTGCAAACGATGGCTCTGCTGCAGATCGAGGGAGACAAGATCGCGAGAATCCTCGACACGAGGGCAGGTCTCCCCAATACGGCAAACAGTCCGCTGATCCGCTTGGAGAACCGGACCTGCCTGCCCGGATTGATCGACACCCACACCCACGTGCTGCTGCAGGGCGACATCACGGCCGAGGATTACGACAAGCAACTGCTGAAGGAGTCCACGCCCTACCGCACCATCCTGGCGACAAGGAACGTGCGCAAGGCGCTGGAGTACGGCTTCACCGGCCTGCGCGACCTGGAGACGGAGGGCGCGGGCTACGCCGACGTGGACATCCGCAACGCGATCAACGCGGGCGTGGTCCCGGGGCCGCGCATGCAGGTGGCGACGCGCGCCCTGGACGTCACCGGCGCCTATCCCCTGCTGGGTTACTCGTGGGAGCTGAAGATGCCGGGCGGCGTGCAATTCTGCGACGGGCCGGAGGAGTGCCGCAAGGCAGTGCGTGAGCAGATCGCGCACGGCGCCGACTGGATCAAGGTCTATTCCGACCGCAGCTATCGCCTGCTGCCCAACGGCGTGCTCGACGACGTCCCCACCTTCACGGTGGAGGAGCTGCGGGCGATCGTGGACGAAGCGCACCGGCAACGGAGGTATGTGGCGTCGCACGCCATCGGGATCCACGGCGTCGAGAACTCGATCGAAGCGGGCGTGGACACCATCGAACACGGCGACTACATCACCGACCCGCAGCTGGCGGCGATGAAGCAGAAGGGCGTGTGGTTCGTGCCAACGCTGTACGTGGGCGAGTACGTGGCCGAGGGCCGGGCCGCCGCCGGCGCCAAGGTCTGGGTGGAGATGGTGAAGATCTCGCAGGACACCTTCCGGCGGGCGCTGAAAGCCGGGGTCAAGATCGCCTACGGGACCGACGCGGGCGGCTTTCCCTGGGACATCAACCTGGCGGTGCAGTTCAAGCGCATGGTGGAGCTGGGGATGACGCCGGCACAGGCCATCCGCTCCGCCACCCTGGACGCGGCGGAACTCATGCACTGGCAGGAGCAGGTGGGCTCCATCGAAGTCGGAAAGATGGCCGATATCATCGCCGTGCCGGGCGATCCGCTGAAGGACGTGAGCGCGCTCGAGCACGTGGATTTCGTGATGAAGGGCGGGGTGGTCCAGCGCAAGCCCTGAAGCCCCTTTCTCCTTTTTTTTCAAACATATGTACCGGGAAAGTTCTTGACCTGCCGCTCCGCCGCGAAGCACAATCCTCGGCACTATCTCACGACCGCCGGCGGTGGCAGACCGGCACGGGCACAGCTCGAGAGCGCGAAGTGGCTGCTGAACGGGTGGGCCATGGATGGCGTGCTGAGCATCGCTTCCGGCATGCCCTACAACGTGAGCTTTGGCACCGAAACGTTCCTGAACGATTTCAACGGGACGGGAGAATACTACGGGCGCCCGGACCTGGTGGGTGACCCCTACGCGGGAACAGGCGGGGTCAAGCTGTTGAACCTCACGGCGCTGGCAGTGCCCAACGGAATCCCGGGGAATCTTCCGCGCAACGCCTTCGTCGGACCCAACTTCAGGAATTTCGATTTCTCGCTGGTGAAGAATACGGCCCTGACGGAGCGGTTCCACATGCAGTTGCGGGCCGACTTCTTCAACATCTTCAACCATCCCAACCTCGCCAGCCCGCTGTGGCCGGGATATGAAGCCGACATGCTGACCAACGGGATGGATGGAACCGGACATGGGATCGACTTCCTGCGATCCACAGTGACCCCCGATGTCGGCCTGGGCAATCCCTACCTGGGCGGCGGCGGACCGCGCGGCATCCAACTGGCGGTGAAGTTCTCCTTCTGATCGCAGTAAACGTCAAAGCCCGGGAGCGATCCCGGGCTTTTTCTCTTGTGCGGAAAGAGCTAGAAGATGCTGCGCACGCCCAGCACCCGGAAGTCCGTCAGCGAGGATTTCAGCACGTAGATGTATTCATTGTTGCTCTCCGGATCGGGCGGCTTGAGAAAAAACCCGGGACTGGTGAGGTGATGCAGGGAGTTGTGCACCACCCCTTCGCTGGCCTCGCCGTCGAAGAACTTGATGCGCACCCACAGGCCCTCCACCGGGGGATGTGCGTCGAAGAACTTGATCTCCTGGTAGTCGGTGCGGCCCTGGAACGACTTCACGAAGAACAATGCCTTCAGGGAATCGAGAGGCACGGAGACCTTCTGGCGTGAACCGTCGGTCTGGAGGGTGATCTGTTTGGGTAGAGGATGAGGGCCGCCGCGGAGCAGTTCGTCCAACTTCATCTCCGGGGGCAGCGCGTCGGTGTGGCCTTTGAGGAGACGTCCGTCACGCAGATGAGCGACGATCTTCACCATCGGGCTGGGCAGTCAACGAACGGTCTCATTCTACGATAAAGCTCGGGAAAGCAGCAGTCATCGCCGGCTGGCGGCCGGACGAGCACGTTCGCGCCCTTGGACCATCCAGGCCAAGGGCCGCGGCCACACGGTGGCCAGGCGGCACAAGAGAACGGCGAGCCAATGGGGCGGACGGCCCGCGCCCTGGGCGGCTTCCACCCGGCCCAGCAGCGCTTCCGGACCGACCGGTGGGTCTTCCCGGCTGAGCAGGTCTCCCCGGGTGCGCAGCAGAAGCTGACCGGATCGCTGGAGTGAGCCGAGGAAGCGATGACAAAAGAGCCGGGCGTCGCGCTCGACCAGCAACAGATCCCCGGGATGCAGAGCGGTGGCATCGGTGGCCACGATCTCGACCACGTCTCCCGGCCACAGGGCGGGCAGCATGCTGGTGCCGCTCACCCGCAGGCGGGCCCGCCCGAACCGTTGCAGGACTTCGCGCAGCAGCTGGAGATGGACGGGCTCCACGACCGGCACCTGGGCATCGGCGGGAGGGACTGCGGCTTCCGTTCGAACGCGCGGCATCGACCTGCGGCCACTATACCGGATTGTTCATGAAACGGGCAGGCGGGCGCTTGGCGGGGCGCTCGATGCCGTATTGACGGATCTTGTACAACAGCGCCTTGTAGCTGATATTGAGCAGCTCGGCCGTCCGCTTGCGGCTCCAGTTGGTCTGCTCCAGGACGCGGGCGATGGCTTCGGCTTCGGCCTGGTCCTTCAGGCCGCGGACGATGTCCTTGAGGCCGCCGGCCGGGGCGGCCGAGGCCACGGGCACGGGCGTCGCGCTGCTGACCTTGAGCCGCAGCTCGTTCAGGATGGCGGACTCGTCGCCGAGAACGACATAGCGCTTCACCACGTTCTCCAGCTCGCGCACGTTCCCCGGCCAGGGGTAGCTCACGCAGGCGTCGAGAAAATCCTGGGAGAACGGCAGCGGGTCGCGCGCGTAGCGCTCGGAGATGCGGCTCATGAACGTCTTGAGCATGATCGGGATCTCTCTCTTGCGCTCGCGCAGCGGCGGGACCGTGATGGTGAAGGCATTCAGCCGGTAATAGAGGTCTTCGCGCAGCCGTTTTTCGGCGATGGCGGCCTGGACGTCGATATTGGTGGCGGCGAGGATGCGCACGTCCACCTCGATGGTGGTGCGTCCTCCCAGGCGGGAGAAGGTCTGGTCCTGCAGGACGTGCAGGAGCTTGGCCTGCAGCGACGGCGGCATCTCGCCGATCTCATCCAGCAGGATGGTGCCTTTGTTGCACAGCTCGAACTTGCCGGGCTTGGAGCGCACGGCGCCGGTGAAGGCGCCCGGCTCGTAGCCGAACAACTCGCTCTCCAGCAGGTCGGCGGGCATGGCGGCGCAGTTGACCTTCATGAACATGCGGTGGGCCCGGGCCGACGACTTGTGGATGAGGCGGGAGACCACTTCCTTGCCGGTGCCGCTCTCCCCCAGGATGAGCACGGGCACGTCCACCCGGGCGACCTGGTTGACCTGGCCGCGGATGGCGCGCATCTGCTCGGTGGCGGCCACGAAGCACAGGTCGTCGCCCACCTCTTCGATGTCGGTCCGCTCCACGGTCACGTCGTCCAGCGAGACCGGCTGCAGGCAGTGCCGGAGCACGGCATCGAGTTCGGCCTTGTTGAAGGGCTTGGTCAGATAGTCCTTGGCCCCGAGGCGCATGGCCTCGACCACCTTGCGGGTATCGCTGACGCAGGAGAGCATCACGACCTTCAGTTCGGGATTGAGGGCGCGCAGCTGCTCCAGCGTGCGCAGGCCGTCCAGACCGGGCATGAGCAGATCGAGCAGGACGACGTTGGGGACCGGATCGCGGCGCACGCGCTGCAAGGCCTCGGAGCCACTGCCGGCGGTCTCCACCCGGTGGGCATCGACCTCCAGAAGGGTCCGCATGTAACCCAGCATGCTGGGCTCGTCGTCCACCACCAGGATGTCGGCCGGTCGTACTCTTCCGCGCACTCTCTACTCCTGTACTTCGGCTTCCCGCTTGGTGGGAATGAGAAGGCAGAACTTCGATCCCTGGCCGGGTTCGCTTTCCACCCAGATCTTGCCGCCGTGGGCGAGCACCAGACGGCGCGCGATGGCGAGCCCCAGACCCATGCCGTCGGGTTGGTGGCCGTTGGGCGCAGGGCCTTTGCTGAAATCGTCGAAGACTTCGGAATGGAACTCCGGCGCCAGGCCGGGCCCGGTGTCGGAGACGGTGATCCGCGCCGCGTTGGTGGACCACTCGGCGCGCTTGCGGCGGTCGTTGGCTACCTTCGCCGGCTTGCCGCTGCGCCGCTCCCAGTGATAGGGCTCGGCACTCAACCAAACCGTGCCCCCTGGCGGCGAGAACTTGAGCGCGTTGTCGAGCAGATTCGAGATGATGTGCTGGATCTTGAAACTATCGAAGGGGAACGGTTTCAGCCGCTCGCTGGGAAGGACGTAGAGCGCGACGTGATTGTCCTGGAAGCGCTGCAGCCAAAAGCTGCAGACCTCCTGGAGAACGGCGTTCAGATCCGCCACTTCGCACCGCAGGCGCACGTTCCCGGTCTCCAGGGCGCTGTAGGTGAGGAAGTCCTGGATGAATTGCTGCAGGCGAACCCCGTTCTCGCGCATGTCGCTGAGCACCCGGCGTTGGCGCTCGCCCAGGTCGCCGAGCTTGTCACTGAGCAGCAGTTCCATATATCCGGTCATGATCGACAGCGGGGTCTTCAGTTCATGCGCAGCCGTGGCCAGGGCCACCGCACGCCGGCGGTATTCCTCTTCCAGGCGGCCGTAGGCTTCCAGCAGATGGTTGTACTGTTCCACCGTGGGGGGCGAATCCGCCGCAGCCGGTATCCAGGGACCCTCGGCCACTATATCGGTCGCGGGCTGCCGCGATCCGACTTCGTTCTCTGCCACGTGGCGCATCTGAGGTTTTTCCGACATGATGACGACAGCGGACCTCGAAAAACGGAGGTGCTAAACCCGTGAGCACACTGTACAACGCCGCCAAACGGACACTGTGCGGCGCTCGCTTTCACACTTTCAAAACGGCACGCTACGGTTTTGGGCGAAAGAATCTAACCTAGTTGTCAGTCATGCCGGAATATAACGGGCTTACAAAGCCAGTCGGGGGGGAGTTCTAGAGTAAGCCAGGCTTCTGTGGACTGTCAAGCCGGAAGTGGTAACGGCTTGCACCAGAAAGAGAAAAATGTTGCAGCTTTGGGCCGCCGATGGGTCCGGCGGACGGGAGTCAGAACTTAACTGAAGTACCTTAAGAAACAATGACATACGGGCTCCGCACCGCCCAGACACGGTTTGGCAGCAAGAGTGCGGATTAAAATCCGATGAAACCCTAGACCGAGGAAGCGCACGTGGCACGAAAACGCGGACCGTCGGACAAGCGGCAATGGCAACGTATCCCCTTGGCAATACCGGTCTTCATTCGCGGGGTTGACCTGCAGGGTAACGAGTTTCTGGAGTTTGCCACGGCGTTGAACATCAGCGCCGGGGGCGCCCTGGTGGCTACCCGACGACAACTGCCGCGCAGCTCGAGGCTTTCGCTGGAGATCCCGGTCGCTCCCGTGCCCCGTGCCATGAGCCTGCCGAAGGCCGCCCGCAAGCTCCGGGCTACGCTGGTGCGGGTCAACATGGAGCAAGGCTTCCAGCTGTGGGGACTCAAGTTCGCCAACAACCTGGCGGCCAAGGGGCGGCGCGCGCGCCGCAGCAAGAAGAACGCCCTTTCCTACGCGTGAGGTCACTCCCCTGGACCTGCTCCGCATTCAGGCAGAAAACACCGAGGGCCATGAAATGGCTTGAGCAGGCACCTGTCCGAGTGAGACGATGTTCTCACCCGGCAAGCGACCTGTGATGCGGGATGGGGAATAAGTGTGAGCACTCTTATGAAGAAGCATTGGACGCTGAAACTGATGTTGCTGTCTGTCCTGTTGGTGACGGCGGTGGCCTTCGCCCAAGAGTCGGACAAGAAAGAGTCGGACAAGAAGAAGGCCGCACCGGCAAGCCCGGAGGCGCAGAAGACCGCGCCCGCGGCCTCGGTCGACGTCAAGACTTACAAGATCGGTCCCGGCGACTTACTGGCGATCTCGGTGTGGAAGGAACCCGAACTGTCGCAAAAGGTCCCCGTGCGCCCCGACGGGATGATCACCCTGCCCCTGGTGGGCGACCTGAAGGCGTCGGGGATGACGCCGCTGGAACTGCAATCCATCATCGAGGAGAAACTCAAGGCCTTCATCTCCAGTCCCGCGGTGACCGTCATCGTGGAGGAGGTTCGGAGCCACGTCTTCAATGTCATGGGACAGGTGCTGAGACCCGGCACTTATGGCCTGGCCGGACGGACCACGGTCCTTGACGGACTGTCGCAAGCCGGCGGGTTCAGGGATTTCGCCAAGACCAAGAAGATCTATGTCATGCGGACGATGCCGGATGGCACGGTGAAGCGACTGCCCTTCAACTACAACGAGGTAATCAAGGGGCAAAACGTAGAACAGAACGTGGAGCTGGAATCGCACGACACCATCATCGTGCCCTAGCCATTGGGATAGCGAATGTACAAGAAATTCTTCAACCTGACCAAGAACCCGTTCGAGATCAGCCCCGACCCGTACTTCTTCTATCCCACAAAGCGGCACTTGGAGGCGCTGGCGGCCCTCAGCTACGGGATCACCAGCAACAAAGGGTTCATCGTCATCACCGGCGATGTGGGCACGGGCAAGACCCTGCTGGCGCGCTACCTGCTCAGCTACCTGACCCGCAACAACATCAGCTGCGCCTACGTCTTCAATACCCGGCTCTCGGACATCGAGTTCCTGAAATACATCATGGCGGATTGGGGGTTGCCCTTCGGCAACGGCAAGGCGGATGCCTTGCTGAAGTTGAACGAGCACCTCATCGCGCGCTTCAAACGCGGTCTGTCCACGGTGCTGATCGTGGACGAGGCCCAGGATTTGAGCTGGGAGGTGATGGAAGAGATCCGGCTGCTGACCAACCTGGAGACCCATCAGCAGAAGCTGCTGCAGATCGTGCTCGTCGGCCAGGAGGAGCTGGAGACGATGCTCGATTCCGTGAACCTGCGGCAGCTGAAGCAACGGATCGCACTGCGCTGCCGCCTGCAGCCGCTTACCCTGGAAGAAGCCCGCGACTATATCCTGCAGCGACTGACGCGAGCCGGGGCGACCAAGAGCGCCGCCCAGAGCCTTTTCCCGGAGCCGGTGATGGCCGCGATCTATCGCAACGCCCGTGGCATTCCCCGGCTGATCAACACCATCTGCGAGAACGCGCTGATCACCGCCTTCGCCGGCCAGACGCGCACCGTCACCGAAGGCATGGTCGAGGAAGTGGCGACTGATTTCAATCTCAACGCCAATCCCATGGCGTCACCGCAAGTTCCCACCGACCTGCTCGCCGACCAGGATGCGATCACCCGCTTGATCAAGCTGTTCCGGTCGATGGACGTGGACCAACTGCCCGGCGGGAAGAAGTTCCGGCCGCAGTAGATGGTGCACCCGGACCGCTCACCAGGGTCCGTCCCAAATTGAGACACGTTGAAGTGAGGAATGTGTTTCCCCTGGTGTGCAGCCAATTGCAATGCCCACTGCTGATTAGCGCTTCCCCGGCAACCTAAGTTATTGATTTCACTGGGCGTGGATGGTGGGCCAGTGGATAGCTTTGGCATTCCACTTGCCCTAAGAGTCTTCCGGAGACTGCAGCTAGTCCCTGTCAATACAAAAGAGGAAGAGGTTAAGAGATGAAAACGAGACTGCTTTCTGTACTTGCCCTGGCGGCAGTGGTCATGGTTTTGTCCGCCGGTGCAAGCGCCGACACAACCCCCGGTCTGCTGATTTACGACTGGGGTACCGGCAGCTTCCTGTACATCACGGATGGCGGAGTAAACGACTCGGACGGTCCGGGGAACGGTTCCATCACGTTCGTCGGTTCCATCGGCAACTTCGTCCTGACCGTGGACGTCGGGCAAGCATCGCCCCCGCTGTCTGCCAACAGCGCGGACCTGAGCTTCTCCGTCACCAACACCAGCAAGGTCGCGGACACGCTCGCGATCGTGTTCTCGACCGCGGGCTACACGACCAGCGGCCTTTCCAACAACTCCATCGGTGGGACCCAGCAGG
The DNA here is from genome assembly GCA_035543055.1 of Terriglobales bacterium. Classification (NCBI taxonomy): domain Bacteria; kingdom Pseudomonadati; phylum Acidobacteriota; class Terriglobia; order Terriglobales; species Terriglobales bacterium. The sequence continues at coordinate 22,545 of DATKKJ010000065.1, forward strand.
GGACGTTGCAATGGGGCCTCTGGCAAGATAACAGCAACACCGGTTGCCTGTCGGACACCACTTGTCCAGGCTTCAACCTGTTCCAGCACGACCTGAGCGGCAGTCCGTACAGCGACACCGCGGATGTGACGGTGGGCAATGGCGGCGATCCCTATGCCCTGGAACAGTCCGTCTGGGTTCATTTGGACGGCACCACTGGTCACAACGTCACGACCGGCGATTATTTCCTGCACGTGCCCGAGCCGGCCAGCTTCTCGCTGCTGGCGTTCGGGTTGATCGGCCTGAACGGACTTCGCAAGAAGTTCCTGGCCTAAACCAATCAGCCGCAGCGCTCACCGGGCGCTGCGCTCGGACAAAGCCGCTGACGCCTTTCCTCCAGGCGTTGGAGCCAGGGCTAGGTTCGGGAGGGGTTTGGCTGCAAGAGTCTCAACAGCCGCTCGCAAGAGCGGCTGTTCCCTTTTCCGGCCGCTCGCACAACCTGCTCTGGGCCCCGGACAGCGAGAGCCTCTTGCTTTATACTGCGGGCAGCGAAGTTCGGATTGAGTTCCGTTGGCCATGAAATTGCTGTATTGTGCTCACTGTTCGTGGTGCGCGTGGGTTGAGCTTCTTAGTCTTCAGTCTTGCGCGGAGGACGTTCGTCGTGATGCGTGACCGCAATCGCTCTATTGCATCGATCCTGGCCTTTTCCCTCCTCTTCATGCTGCTGGTGGGGTGTTCCCGCGATCCCAATGTCCGCAAGCAGAAGTACCTCGAGCGGGGCAACGCCTATCTGAAGGAGAAGAAATACAGAGAGGCCGGGATCCAGTTCGCAAACGCCATCAAACTGGACGCCTCCTTCGCGCCGGCGCACTACGGGATGGCTCAGGTGTACCTGGCCTCGGGGGCGTGGAGCGCCGCGTACAGCGAACTGCGACGCACGGTCGAGATCGACCCCGGCGATACAAAGGCCCAGCTGGACCTGGGAAACCTGCTGGCTGCCGCTCGTAAGCGGCCCGAAGCGCGCGAACGCGCTGAGCTGGTGATCAAGAAAGACCCTCTGAATGCGGGGGCGTACGCCCTCCTGGGGAGGATCTCGGCGGCGGAGGACAAACCCGACGAGGCCCTCGCCAATCTGCAGAAGGCCGTCGAGTTGGCTCCGCGGACCCCCGCTCTGTATGTGCAGCTGGCCGGCGTGCAGTGGACGGCGAAGAAGGCGGCGGAATCGGAAGCCACCCTGAAGAAGGCCATCGGGATCGATCCCAAGTTCCTGCCCGCGCACGTCGCCTTGGGCAACCTCTACCAGCGGCAGGAGCGGTTCTCGGAAGCGGAACAGCAGTTCCGGAGCGGGATCGAGGGGGCGCCGGAGGCGCTGCAGGCGCGGGTCCGGCTGGCCCAGTTCTACTTGGCGCGCAAGGACAAGGGCCAAGCCGAGCAGGTGATGATCGAGGCCAAGAAGGCGCTGAAAGACGAACCGGCCGCCTATCGCTCGCTGGGCGAGTTTTACATGGGCATCGGCGAGAAGGACAAGGCCATGGCGGAGTTCGCTTCCGTGATGCGCGACCATCCCAAGGACACCGCGTTCAAGAAATCCTACATCGAGCTGCTGCTGGCCGACGGGCGCACGGCGGATGCAAGCAAGCTCACGGACGAGATACTGGCGGACAATCCGCAGGATGTCGAAGGATTGATCTACCGCGCCAACACCCTTCTGGTGGCCGGCAAGGCAGAGGAGGCGATCCGGAACCTGGAAGACGTCCTGAAACGCGAGCCCCAGAACGCGTTCGCCCACCATGTCATGGGAGTCGCGCTGCAGGTGAGCGGAGACTCCTCGCGTGCGGAAAAAGAGTTCCGCGAGGCGGTGCGGCTGCGTCCCGAACACGTGCCGGCACAGCGGGCCCTGGCGACAATCGCCATCCGGAAGGGCGACATGGAGACGCTGGCCAGCGCCGCCGAAGCCATCATTGGCCGCGAACCGTCGGCCCCCGACGGCTACGTCGATCGCGCGATCGTCGAATTGGCGAACAAGCAGAGCGACAAGGCCGAGCACGATCTGCAGACCGCCATTCAAGTGGCTCCCACGAACCCCCTCGGTTACGTCAAACTGGGCGAGTTCCGCTTCGCGCAGAAGAAGTACAGCGAAGGGGAGAAGCTGCTGGAACAGGCATTGGAGCGGAACCCGAACGCCATCGAAGCGTTACAGGCGCTGGCCGCCTTTTACCTCAGTCAGAAGCAGCCGGACAAGGCGCTGGCGCGGGTCCGCCAGGCGATCGAGAAGGCGCCCAACAACAGCTATTACTACCTGACCCTCGGCCGTTTGCAGGCCAGCACCAGGGACTATGCCGGGGCCCAGGAGTCTCTGAAGAAGGCGGCCGCGATGGATCCCAAGAACCCGGACGCCATGATGGCGCTGGGGCAGGTGCAAGTCGCGGCCGGGTCGCCGGACCAGGCCGCCGCCACCTGGAAGTCGTTGCTGCAGAAGAATCCCAAGGATGTCCGCGCCTACTTCATGCTCGGCACTCTGCAAGAATCCCGCAAGGATCTCGCGGGCGCCGAGGAGCTGTACCAAAAGGCTCTGGCCATCGACCCCAACTATGCGCCCGTGGCCAATAACCTGGCTTACCTGCTGGTCAAGCGAGGCGGGAATCTGGACGTCGCGCTGTCCCTCGCCCAGGTGGCGCGTCGGGCCATGCCCGACTCGCCCAACGTCGCCGACACTCTCGGCCTGATCTATTTGAAGAAGGGCGTCTACAGCTCGGCAATCGACCTGCTCGAAGAAGCAGTGAAGAAGACACCCAACAGCCCCGAGATCCAGTGCCACCTGGGGTTGGCGTATCAGAAGACGAATAACGCGCCGCGGGCGAAGGAACACTTGCAAAAGGCTCTGCAGCTGGGCCTGAAATCCCCCTCCCTGGAAGAAGCCCGCAAAGCGCTCTCTGAGCTTGGTGTCAAGGGCTAGATTCAAAGCCGTGGTCCCGCTGGCCGGATCCAGCCCGACCGCCCTTGCCTAGGCCTTTCTCATCCTGAGACGAAGCCACAGTACCCAGGGGTCTGAGGAAACTCGTTTCCTCTATGTGAAAAAGTTTTCTCACTTGAGTGCTCAAAGATGTTCCAGTCGGGCCAGCTTTCCCCTAGGGCGACGACCCTGGGGCCATCCTGAGAAGTTTTATAACTTATTGAAAATAAATAGTAATCTTCGCTAGATTACCAAGGTTTCTGCACCTTGGACGGGATTTGGTGGCTAGCGTGCGACATGTGCAACATAATTTCGATTTTGAGCGAGATTTTGCAGATGTCCACAATTGCCTCAAATCTGGCGTCGATAAGTCAGCGGCCTCTGCCCCCAGAGTCTGTGATCTTTGGGTGTTCCGAGCCCATGCAGGCCTTGCGGGCTAGCGTGGAAAAAGTGGCTGCGGCCAACGTGCCCATGCTCATCGAGGGCGAGAGTGGGACGGGGAAAGACATCATCGCGCGCCTCGTGCACTGCAAGTCCCCATGGCAATCGGGACCGTTTGTAAAAGTGAGCTGTGCGGCAATCCCTGGCAGCCTCCTGGAGAGTGAGTTGTTCGGGTACGAGAAGGGGGGTTTCACGGGCGCCTTCGAGTCCAAGCCCGGCAGGGTAGAGCTGGCGCACCGGGGAACCCTGTTCCTGGATGAGGTCTCCGAGCTGGAGTTCACGCTACAGTCCAAGCTGCTGCAGCTGCTGCAGGACGGACAGTTCTGCCGCATTGGGGCCCAGGAAGACACCCAGATCGAGGTCCGAGTGGTGTGCGCGACCAACCTGCGGCTGGAAGAAGAAGTGGGCAAGGGCCGTTTCCGCCCCGATCTGCTCTATCGCATCAATGTCATCTGCCTGCACATGCCGGCGCTCCGGCAGCGCAGTGCCGACATTCCCATCCTGATCGACTACTTCATCGATACCTTCAACGCCAAGTACAACCGGCGCGCCAAGCCGATCTCGAGCCAGACCCTGGACATGCTCATGGGTTACGCGTGGCCGGGGAATGTTCGCCAGTTAGAGAACCTGATGAAGCGGTACGTCATCCTCGAGTCGGGAGATGCGATCTGGCGGGAGATTGACGCCTCGCCGGAGGCAACCGCTGCCGCCAACCTGCCGGAGATCGCGGCCGACCGCCCGATCTCCCTGAAAGAGATCACGCGCACGGCGGTCCGGGACCTGGAACGCAAGGTGATCCTGAAGACCCTGGAAGCCAACCATTGGAATCGCAAGCGGGCGGCCAGGATGTTGAGCATCAGTTATCGGGCATTGCTCTACAAGTTGAAGGGCAACGGAGTGGCCTCGGCGCGAGATCGGGCCAGAATGCTCGAAAGCGGAAAGGACTGACCCGCCGTATGCCCGGCGTTACGCGATGAGAGGGCATGCGGCGGAGCGCGTTAGCCGCCACGAAACGTGGCGCAAGAGTGTACCCGGCAGTTCCGGGGTCACTGGGTTGATGTGACTCAGAGGGCGAAGCTATGAGTAGTGCGGTCCAACTGGTATCGGCCATCCCGCAGAGCGGTCCGCTGGCGGAACCACCGCAGTGGTACGCGATCCGGACACGCTCCCGGTTTGAGAAGAAGGTGGCAGCGGAACTCGAGCATCGCGGGATCGAGAGCTTCTTGCCGGTCCAGCAGCAGGTCCGCAAGTGGAGCGACCGCCGGAAACTGGTCAGCTTCCCCTTGTTCCCGGGCTATGCCTTCGTGCGCATCGCGCCCGTGCCCCGGATGCGGGTGTTGGTGGCGAGCGTCCCCGGGGTGGTCAGCTTCGTGGGCACCCATCATAGGCCGATGGCGATCCCGGCCGGCGAGATCGAGCACATTCAGACCCTGGTCCTGAATAACATCCAGGTTACGGGGGAGCCGTTCCCGAGGATCGGCCAGAGGGTACGCATTTCGGGAGGCGTCCTGGACGGCCTGGAAGGCGTTCTGGTAGGCACGCGGGGTGAACGGCGCTTCGTGGTCTCCGTGTGTACCATCGAGCGCTCGATCTCCTTCTGTATCGAAGGTTATGAACTGGAGGCAATCTGATGGCTGCATCCAGATACGCAATCGCGATGCTCATGACCCTGGCGCTGGTCCCGGCAGCCTGGTCTCAGTCTGCGGTTCCGTCGCCGTTGAATGGAAACCGGGAAACGCCCCGTCTCAGCGGCGACACCGAGCTGAACAACCTTCTGTCGGTCGACCTGGGGATCTCGAGCCACTTTGACGACAACGCCCTCAACGATAATCAGCACAAGGTCTCGAACTTCATCTACCAGTTTGCGCCGCGCGTCTCCTGGGACGTGTCGCGGGCCCATTGGAGCTTCTCCGCCGATTCGCTGACCACGATCTCGTACAGCTACAACCTTCCTCAGTACGGGCGCTTCGGCGAGAACCTCATCGTGGGCTTCGATTTTCGACCGGTCCGGAGGCTGGACTTCCGGTTGCGAAACAGCTTCAACCGGAGTTCGGACCCGTTCACCCGGTATCCCGGCTCCAACGTCCCGGATTTCGAAAACCCGCCGAACCAGTCGATCTTAGGTCCGCCGGCGACGAGGACGTCGGACCAGGTGGGAATGGACGTCACGTATCAACTCGGACCACACACCAACCTGGGGGCGAGCGGGAGTTTCGCCCTGGTCAACTACGAATCTTCCACCGTGACCCCCAGCTTTGTTCAACCGGACACCTATAGCGTGAGCGGGCGGGCGTTCGTCACTCATCAGTTCTCACCGCGGCACACCAGCAGCCTGGCGTACGACATCCAGAGGTTTACCTTCAGTACCAGCCTGGGTACGACCACCCATTCGATCGCGTACTACCACACCGTCACGCTGACTCCCAGCATGTCGCTCTCGGTGTGGGGCGGGCCCGAGTATGTGCGCACCAGCGCGGGATTCCTGCCCCAACCCATCCAGGGCTCGTGGTCCTGGACGGCTGGGGCGCAGTACGGTTGGACCCACAACCGCACCGGGGTGACCGCGAGCGTGGTCCGTCAGGTCAGCGATGGCGGCGGGCTGGGATATGCGGTCCAACTGGTGAGCGCCAATGTTGGCTTGCGGCAGCGGTTGAGCCGACGCTGGGTCGCAAGTGCTTATGTGAATTACAACGTCAATCACTCGGTCAGCGGATTCGGCAATTTCGGTACGCGTTATTTCTCGGGGAATGCCAGCGTCACACGCACATTCACTCCGCATCTGGGGCTGACGGTCGAATACTGGCGCGCCCGCCAAGGGAGGTCCACGGGGCTCGGATTGCTGGTCCCCAGCGACCACAATCGGGCGGCGGTCACGCTTCACTACACATTCTCGCGATCGATTGGGAGCTAAAGCACGTGGATAACTTCAAGGAAACACAAGGCGTCGAAGTAGAACAGTATTGGGCCATCCTGCGCCGTCGCCGGTGGTGGTTGATCGTGCCGGTCGTGGCCACCTGGGCTGCGCTGATGGGGGCCAGCTGGTTCTTCCCCGAGAAATACCGCTCGGAAACCGTGATCCTGGTAGAGCAGCAGAAAGTGCCGGTGCAGTTCGTCACGCCCAACGTGAGCCTGGACATCCAGCGCCGCCTGCAGACCATGAGCGAGCAGATCCTGAGCCGGACCCGTCTGCAGCACATCATCGAGACCTTCCAACTGTATCCCCGGGAACGCAAGCACATGTCAATGGACGCTGTGATCGAGATGATGCGCAAGGACATCGACATCGATCTGGTCAAGAGCCCGGGGAAGACCGACGTGCTCACCGGGTTCAAGATCGCGTACTCCGGCCCCACCGCAGCCATCGCGCAGCGTGTGACCGGCGAGTTGACGTCACTTTTCATTGAAGAAAACCTCAAGAATCGCGCGCAACTCTCGGAAGACACTACTGCCTTCCTGCAGACCCAGCTGACGGACGCGGGCAAGGACCTGGCGGAGCAGGAACAGCGGATGCGGGAGTTCAAGAACAAGTACCTGGGTGAGCTGCCGGAGCAGTTGCAGAGCAACCTGCAGATCCTGGCGGGATTGCAGAGCCGCTTGGCGTCGGCCACCGAGAGCCTGCACCACGCGGAGCAGCAAAAACTGTACCTGGAATCGCTGCGGGGCCAGTACCGGTCGCTGGGAGGCGAAGGCGCAAACCTGCCGGCGCTCGACCAGCAACTGGACAAGCTCAAAGAGCAATTGACCCAGTTGAGCGCAAAATACACGCCCAAGCATCCGGACGTGGTGAGGATCCAGGAAGAGATCGCGAAGACGGAGCAGCTGAAGAAGGACCTGCAGGCGGACGCGAAATCCGGCAAGGAGCGGCCGTCCGACCTGGCCGACGTCAGCCTGTCGCCTGACGCGGACCCGAAAAAGGTGCGTCCGTTCATGCAGATCGAAAGCCAGTTGAAGGCGACCGAACTGGACGTCACGAATCGCAGGAGGGAGATCGCTGGTCTCCAGGCCCAGATCGAAAGCTACCAGGGGCGGCTGAACCTGACCCCGGTTCGGGAGCAGGAGCTGGGTGATGTCATCCGCAACTACCAGAGGTCGCGTGAGAACTACGATTCGCTGTTGGCCAAACAGCAGCAATCGGCGCTGGCCACCAACCTGGAGAGGCGGCAACAGGGGGAAAACTTCCGTGTCATCGATCCCCCGAGCCTGCCGGAGAAGCCTTACTCGCCCGACCGCTTCAAGCTCAGCTTGGCGGGGATTGGGGCAGGATTTGCCATTGCCTTTGTTCTCCTGGTGGTAATGGAGTTCGTGAATCCGCGGATCGACCGCGAGGGGCAGTTGAAGGAGCTGGTGGCGGCCCCTGTGCTGACCACGGTCCCAGGCCTGTGGACCGCGGCCGAAGAATCGGCGAAGCGCAGGTGGGGGATCCTCCAGGTGGCAGCGGCAACGCTGTGCTTCATCTTCATCGCTTCGGCCACAGTGCTGGTGTACTACTTCGGTTGAGGGCCCCTGGGAGCACGCAGAACCAACGTATGAAAGCCTGCAGTTCGAGGCGGAGAGTATTCGAACATGAGCAAGATTTTTGAAGCGCTACAGAAGTCCCAATCACAGGGAGACCGGACGACGGCCATCCCGGAGATGGCGGCGGAAGCGGTGAGTCCTCTCGCGGCACCGGCGGCTGATCTCTCGGCACTGGACCAATGTGCGATTTTGTCCGTCATCGATACCCCGAAGTCGCGGCTGGTGTCACTGAGTGATGAACGCAGCCTCGGGGCCGAGAAGATGCGCGTCTTGAGCACCCGGCTGCGACATCTGCGTCACCCCCGGCGCTTCACCAAGTTGCTGATCTCCAGCTGCATGAAGGGCGAAGGCAAGAGTGTGGTTTCCGCTAACCTGGCGATCACCCTCGCCAAGAACGCCAGCCAGCGGACCTTGCTGGTGGATGGCGACCTTCGCCAGCCTGGGCTGAGCCGCATGTTCGGCAGCGAGAAGCTGCCGGGCATCGCGGATTGGTATCGTGACCAGGTCCCCATCCATCAGTTTCTCCGGCGATCCCAGGATTTTCCTCTCTGGTTCCTGCCCGCCGGCAAGGTTCCCGGCCAGCCCCTGGAGGTCCTGCAGTCGGACCGGTTGGCGCAGCTCATGACCGAATTGGGCGAGGTGTTTGAATGGGTGATCGTCGATTCGCCGCCGCTGTCTCCGCTGGCCGATTCCACCATCTGGGCCGCACTGACTGAAGCCACCGTGCTGGTGGTCCGCGAGGGACAGACTCCGACCAAGCTGTTACGGAACGTGCTGGATTCGTTCCAGAAGGACCGGTTGGTCGGCGTCGTGGTCAACGAGTCGAAGAGCGCTGAACGCAAGTACTACGACTTGTACTATCGCAAGAGTCGCAACGGAGACCATCCGTAGACGGCCGGTGGTAGTAGTTTTCAACCATAGTGCAAGAGTTTGCACATCGCATTCCCGGTGCCACTCGAGGGCTCGAATTACGATGGTAACGGATTGCACTAGGTCGGTGTAAGGGTTCTAGTCTTCAAGCAGTTAGGGACCGCTGGGAGTTCTTGCCTCTGCCCCCGGCGATTCCATCTGGAAGTTGGATTGCTCTTTCGTGAGTGGCAGGTTGGGACATTGAGCATGGAAGGGGAACGCAGACCCGCGATGGCATCGACGCTGACCTCAAGACCCAGTGGAGCACCCTACAACGGCCTGATCCGCAACGTCGAGCGCATGCTGTCGGCGACCGGGACCCACACCCTCATCGGAGAGGAAATCTTCCTGGCCATGCTGTCCCAGGAGCGCAAGAGGTCGGAGCGCTCGGCGAAGCAATTTGTGTTGCTCTTGCTGGATGGGGCACAGGCGTTCGCCGCGGGAGCTGGGGAAGAGATCACCCAGCAGGCGGTGGCCTCGCTCTCCACTTGTATCCGTGAGACCGACATCGTGGGCTGGTACGAAGAAGGGTCGGTGATCGGGGTCATCTTCACCGAGATGGGCACCGCCAACGAAGGCGCGATCAAGATCATCCTGAACCGCGTGACCTCGGCCCTGCGGAACAACCTGAGCGTCCGTGACATCAATGCCATCTCGATCTCGTGTCACCTGTATCCCGAGCAATCGGAGAAACACCGTCCGCAGAAGGTACGGCTGTTCTACCACGATGAGCATGTGGGCGCCGGTTCACGTACCGGCGCGCAGGTGATGAAGCGGGCCCTGGACATCGTCGGCAGCGCGACCGCGATCCTGATGCTCTCGCCCGTGTTCCTGGTGATCGCGGCTCTCATCAAGCTCACGTCGAAGGGGCCGGTCCTCTTCCGCCAGAACCGGGTCGGGCAGTACGGAGCGCCGTTCACGTTCCTGAAGTTCCGCTCCATGTACCTGAACAGCGACTCCAAGATCCACCAGGAGTATGTGACCAGCTTCATCTCGGGTAAAGGCAAGCGGCACGCCTCGAAGGATGGCGGCATCTATAAGATCACGAACGATCCGCGGGTCACTCCGCTCGGCCGGTTCATCCGCCGCACCAGCCTGGACGAGTTGCCCCAGTTCTTCAACGTTCTGCGGGGTGACATGTCGCTGGTGGGCCCGCGGCCTCCGGTGCCCTACGAATTCGAAGCCTACGACGTGTGGCACCGTAAACGGGTCTTCGAAGTGAAGCCGGGCATCACCGGTCTGTGGCAGATCAAGGGGCGCAGCCGGACCAACTTCGACGATATGGTCCGCCTGGACCTGCAGTATGCGAGGAACTGGTCCATCTGGATGGACATCAAGATCCTGCTGCAAACCCCAGGCGCCGTGTTCTCCGGCGACGGCGCTTGCTGAGTGACTTTCGTACCTGCTTACGGGTTCTCCCCCGACTTATAATCTGTGCCGCAGTTGGCTGTGCTCTCTCGCTCGCGTTTTCATCGAACGGAAATGACCTTCGGCGTAGCCTGGGCTGCGCCACGGAACGTATAGGGAACTCATCATGCTACGAGTAGGAGTGATCGGATACGGCTACTGGGGGCCGAACATCGTCCGCAATTTCCGCGGCCTGGAGGGCTCCCAGGTGGAGCTGGTTTGCGACCAGCGCGAAGAATCGCTGAAGAAGGCGAAGCACGCGTTTCCGGAAATCAAGGTCTGCAGCGACGCTTCCGAGGTCATCAACTCCCGCACCGTCGACGCCGTGGCCATCGTGACTCCGGTGTGGACGCACTACGAGCTGACCAGGGCGGCGCTGGAAAACGGCAAGCACGTCTTCGTCGAGAAACCGTTCACCGCCACCGTGGCCCAGGCCGAGGAACTGGTCGAGTTGGCGGAGCGCAAGCACCTGACCATCATGGTGGACCACACCTTCCTGTTCACCGGGGCGGTACGCAAGATCCGGGAACTGATCGACAAGGGCACCCTGGGCGACCTCTACTATTACGACTCGATGCGCGTGAACCTGGGCCTCTTCCAGCATGACGTGAACGTGGTCTGGGACCTGGCGCCGCACGACCTCTCCATCATGGACTACCTGATCACGGAGAAGGCCGAGGCGGTGGTCGCCACCGGGCAGGCCCACCTCAACGGGCACGAGGACATCGCTTTCCTCACCATCTATTTCCCCGGCAAGGTGATTGCCCACATCAACGTCAACTGGCTCTCGCCGGTGAAGGTGCGCACCACCCTGATCGGCGGCGAGAAGAAGATGCTGGTGTGGAACGACCTGGAAGCCGACGAGAAGATCAAGATCTACGACAAGGGCGTCGACATCAAGACCCAGGAGAACGTCTACCAGCTGTTGGTGAGCTACCGCTCGGGTGACATGTGGTCACCGCAGGTCGAGCAGGTCGAAGCGCTGAAGCTCGAGCTGGCCCACTTCGTGGACTGCGTCACCAACCGCAAGACTCCCATCAACGACGGCCTGGCGGGCCTGCGGGTGGTGAACATGCTGGAAGCCGCCCAGACCTCGATCAGCAACCGGGGCAAACTGGTCTATGTGCACGACACCCCGAAGGCGGCTACCGCCATCGTGCGGTAGGCTAGTCTGAACATTCGAGGGTTCCCGGATATGAATGAATATGTTTGCATCGCTCCCGACGTGAAGCTCGGGAAAGGCGTCAAGCTGGCAAAATTCATCAATCTGTATGGCTGCGAAGTGGGCGACGACACCAAGATCGGCGCCTTCGTCGAAGTGCAGAAGAACGCCAAGATCGGCAACCGCTGCAAGATCTCCAGCCATACCTTCATCTGCGAGGGGGTCACTATCGAGGACGAAGTATTCATCGGCCATGGCGTGACCTTCATCAACGATTCTTACCCGCGGGCCACCACGGAGTCGGGTGGCCTGCAGACCGAGGCGGACTGGAAGGTAGAACGCACGCTGATCAAGCGGCGCGCTTCCATCGGCTCGGGCTCGACCATTCTTTCCAACATCACGGTCGGAGAAGGCGCCATCGTGGGCGCCGGCAGCGTGGTCACTAAGGACGTCCCCGCTGACACCGTCGTCGCCGGCAACCCGGCGCGGATCCTCCGCTCGCTGAAGGAGGCGGCTTCGTCGAAATAATATGGCCCAGAACATCCCTTTCCTTGATCTGGTCACTCCCCACAAGCAATTGGAAGAGGAGCTGGTGGCGGCATTCCGCGAGGCGCTGCACACCGCTGGCTTCGTGGGCGGCGCGGCGGTCAGCGGGTTCGAGAACGAATTTGCCCGCTTCTGCGACACCCGGCACTCGGTGGCCGTCAACAGCGGCACCGATGCGCTGCGGTTTGCGCTGGCGGCGGTCGGCGTGAAGCCGGGCGAGGTCGTAGTGACGGTGCCGAACACTTTCATCGCGACCACCGAAGCCATCTCCCAGGTCGGGGCGCTGCCGGAATTCGTGGATGTGGACGAGGCCACCTACACGATGTCGCCCAAGCGCTTGCGCGAATACCTGGAGCAGGGCTGCACCCGGGATTCTGCCGGGCATCCGGTGAGCAAGCGCAGCG
>DATKKJ010000066.1 GCA_035543055.1 Terriglobales bacterium
ACGAAGTCGGGATCGGCCAGGTACTCGTTGCGGTCGGCATAGAAGCGCCGCATGACCTCGGCCAGGTAGTGGTACGCGGCCGCCGAACCGGCACCGTTCCTCTCGTATCCGGACCCCTCCAGCATGCCCAGCATCTCCAGCAGCCCCACCCCGCCAGAGCTGGGCGGAGGCGCGGTCACGATGTGATAGCCCTTGTAGTCGCCCTCCAGCGGTTTGCGCTCGATGGCTTCGTATTTCCGCAGATCGTCGAGCGTGATCAGCCCGCCGTTCTTCGCCATCGCGTCCGCGACCAGGCGTGCCGTCTGGCCCTCGTAGAAATCCCGGCTGCCGTGGGTGGCGATGCGCTCCAGGGTCCGCGCCAGTTCAGGCTGCCGGAACGTCTCCCCGAGGTCGTAGTACGCGCCATCCTTCTGGAAAATGCGCTTCGATTCCGCGAAATGGGCGAGGTGGTACTCGGGATCGCGCAGCGAGCGCATCATCGCGTAGGAGACCGGGAAGCCTCTCCTGGCCAGGCCGATCGCAGGCCGCAACAGTTCGCGCCACGGCTGATGCCCGTACTTCTTGTTTGCCAGTTCCAGGCCGCGCACCGTGCCCGGGACGCCCGAGGCACGCCACCCGATCAGGCTGTCGTCGGTGACTTTGCCTTCGGCGTCGAGGTACATGTCCCGGCTGGCTTTCGCGGGAGCTTTTTCGCGGAAGTCGATGAAGGTGCTGCGACCATCAGCGAAACGGATGAGCATGAATCCGCCGCCCCCCAGATTTCCGGCGAAAGGATGTGTGACCGCCAGCGCGAATCCCACCGCGACAGCGGCATCCACCGCGTTTCCGCCGGACTTGAGCACAGCCAACCCTACATCGGCGGCGAGCGGCTCCTGGGCGACGACCATCGCCTTGCGGGCATGTACTGGCTCGCGGGCATGAGCAGCGACCGCCAACAGCCAGCACATGAGAAGGACCAGGACGTGATTTCGGCGCCAGATCCGCATGCCCGGGCATTATAGTGGGCGACGATTTTTCTGTATCCGGACGGTCGGCCTTGCATCCTAATCAACGCGCTCGCCGAAGCGCTGTCGTGAGACTTGCACCCGGGAGCCCCGGTGATTTCTCATGACCCGACTTCTTCCCGCGGAGGTCGCATGTCGAAGCGAAAGAACCCTCCCCCAGACACTCCACCCGGCATCTCACGGCGATCGTTCCTGAAGGGCGCCGGCGTGGCCGCGGCGGGCACCGCGGTGCTCGACTCCGGCCTGCTCGCCCACGCAGCCATCCCGCCGCGCGTGGCCGGCCCGGGCGCTGCCGCCATCACGCTGAACATCAACGGCACGGCGCGGCGCGTCACGGTCGAGCCCCGCACCACCCTCGCGGAGGCGCTGCGCGACGATCTGCACCTGACCGGCACCAAGGTGGTCTGCGACCGCGGCTCGTGCTCTGCCTGTACTGTCCTGCTCGATGGCGTACCGGTGAACTCCTGCATGACCTTCGCGCTGGACGTGGGCACGCGCAAGATCCGGACCATCGAAGGGCTTGGCGATCCCGAGCATCTGCATCCCGTGCAGGCTGCCTTCGTCGAGCACGACGGCATGCAATGCGGTTATTGCACGCCGGGGATGGTGATGAGCTGCGCTGCGCTGCTGGAGCGCAACCCCGATCCCAGGCCGGAGGAGGTACAGCAAGCGATCAGCGGTAACATCTGCCGCTGCGGTACCTATCCCAAGGTCGTCGAAGCCACGCTGGCGACCGCGCGGTCGCGGAAAGGAGCGTAGCCATGCCTCCTCACGCTCAGCAGAGTGCGCCGGACAGTAAGCTCGACACAAAGCAGCAGGAATTGCTCATCGGAATCCCCGGCTCAGCCGAAGGTGTGCAGAAGATCGAGCGCAATGTCCCTTCCGACGAGCCGCCGCAGCTTCCACCCAATGCCGAGCTGAAGGTCATCGGCAAGCGCGTACCGCGCTACGACGGCCCCTTCAAGGTCTCGGGTGCGGCGAAGTATCCCAGCGACGTGCATCTTCCCGGGATGTTGTACGCGCGCTTCGTCAATGCCGATGTCCCTCATGCCAAGATCGTTTCCATCGACACCTCGCAGGCGGAAAAGCATCCCGGGGTGAAGGCGGTGCACGTCATCGAGCACATCCGCGGACAGGCGGAGCTGCAGGACAAATCGAAAGAGCTCCCGTCGCGGTATCCCATCGTGCGCTACGCCGGGCAGCCGATGGCGGCGGTGGCCGCGACCACGACTGCCGCCGCGCTGGAGGCCGTGAGCCTGGTGAAGGTCACGTACGACGCGCTGCCGTTCGTGGTCGATGCCGATAAGGCGCGGCAACCGGATGCGCCGCTCGTGTTTCCCGGACCCGCCGCCGCAGCGGGAACGGCGGGCGGCGGTGGCGGCCCAGCCAGCGCTCCGCAAAAAGGAAACGTGCGCGGCCCCAATCCGGCGCGTCGTGGTGGCGGTCCGAAAGGCGATGTGGAGAAGGGCTTCGCCGAATCCGACGCCATCGTCGAAGCGGAATACCGCACCCAGGTGCAGACCCACTCGGCGCTCGAGACCCATGGCGTGGTCGCCGACTGGAAGCCCGACGGACTGACCGTGTACGCCTCCACCCAGAGCACCCTCAGCGTGCGCGATGAACTGGCGGAAATCTTCGACCTGCCCAAGACCAAGGTCCGCGTCCTCACCGAGTACATGGGTGGAGGCTTCGGCGCCAAGTTCGGCGCCGGCAACCCCGGGGCAGTCGCGGCCCAGCTCTCGAGGAAAGCGGGCGTGCCGGTGCGGCTCTTTTGCGACCGCAAGGAAGAGCACTGGGCCACCGGCAACCGCCCCAGCTCCCACCAGTACGTCAAGGTCGGCGCGAAGAAAGACGGTACGCTGCAAGCCATCAAGTGGACCAGCTACGGCACCGCGGGCGTGGGCACGGGCGCCGGCACGGCGGGCCCGGCGCAGAACCTCTATCAGTGTCCCAACGTTCTCACCGAGGAATACGACGTCTTCACCAACGCCGGTCCGGGGGCAGCCATGCGCGCCCCCGGACATCCACAGGGCGTGTTTGGCCTGGAGCAGACCATGGACGCCCTGGCCGAGAAGCTGGGCATCGACGTTCTCGACTTCATGGACAAAAACGATGCCAGCCCGGCGCGCCGCCAGGAACGGCGTATCGGCGCCGAGAAGTTCGGCTGGACGCAGAAGCGGCGCAAGCCCAACAGCGATCCCGGCCCGGTGAAGCGCGGCGTCGGCGTCGCGCAATCCGTGTGGTACCGCATCGTCGGCATGAATTCGGCCTGCGAAGTCCGTATTCACAAGGACGGCTCGGTCGAGGCGCTCTCCGCCGTGCAGGACATCGGTGGCGGCATCAAGACGGTGATCGCGCAGATCGTCGCCGAGGAGCTCGGGCTGCAACCCAGGGACATCACCGTGCGCATCGGCGACACCCAATCGCCACCGGGCCCGCCCTCAGGCGGCAGCCAGACCACCGCCTCGATCACCCCGGCGGTGCGCAATGCGGCGTACAAAGTCAAAGAGGATTTCCTGAAAGAGGTGGCGTCGGCGTGGCGCGTGCCGGTGGACTCGATGACCATCGGCGACGGCAAAGTTTCCAGCCGGAACGGGAAATCGGTCAGCTTCCGCCAAGCGGCTGCTTCGCTGCCCACCGAGACCATCTCCGCCACCGCTCGCCGCAGCCCCGAGTACGGTAAGCGGGAACTGATGTTCCTCGGTGGTGTGCAGTTCGCGGAGGTTGCGGTGGACACAGAGACCGGCATCATCCGCGTGGAGCGCGTGGTCGCGGTGCACGATTGCGGACGCCCCATGAACCTGCTTTCGCTGGAGAGCCAGGTGAACGGCGGCATCCTGCAGGGTATTTCGTACGCGCTCTACGAAGAGCGTCGCCTCGACCGCAACACCGGGATCATGGTCAATCCCAACCTCGAGGAGTACAAGATCATCGGCGCCAAGGACATGCCGCAGATCGAGGTGCACTTCATCGAGGACTACCTGGCGCGCAGTTCCACTGACGCCAGCGGCATCGGCGAACCCGCCAAGGTCCCCACGGCGGCGGCCGTCGCCAACGCCGTGTACAACGCGACCGGCGTGTGCATGTACGAGCTGCCCATGACGCCGGCCCGGGTGCTCACCGCGCTCGGCAAGGTGAAGCAGCAGACCGGAGGTGCGGCATGATCCCGCGCTTTGAATGGAGCGACGCTCATTCCCTTGACGAAGCCCTGAGCCAGCTGCGCAGCAAAGTCCTGGTCAAGGCCGGGGGCGTGGACCTGATGGACCGGCTCAAGGAAGGCCTCGACACGCCCACCCGGCTGGTGAACATCCGCACCATCCCCGGGCTCGATTACGTGCGCGAGGATGCCGGAGGGCTTCGCATCGGACCGATGACCACGCTAGCGACCATCGCCGATCACCCGGTGATCCGCCGCCGCTATGTCGCTCTGGCCGACGCCGCTCTCCGCGCCGCCACGCCGCAGATCCGCAACATGGCCACGGTCGGCGGCAACCTGCTGCAGCGGCCCCGCTGCTGGTATTTCCGCAGCGGCCAGTTCCATTGCCTGCGCAAGGGCGGCGATCGCTGCTTCGCCCAGGATGGCGAGAACGAATCCCACGCCATCTTCGACAATAGCGTGTGCGCCATCGTGCATCCTTCCGCCGCGGCATGCGCCCTGACGGCTCTGGGAGCGAAGCTGGAGATCCGCGGTAAGAAGGGTGTGCGCGAAGTTCCGCTCGACGGATTCTTCGTGCGCCCCGAGCAGGACGTCACACGGGAGCATTCGCTGGCGGAAGATGAGCTGCTGACCGAGATCAGGGTCCCCGCGCTTCCCGACAGCGCGCGTACCGCTTACACCAAGGTCGGCCAGAAGGAATCGTTCGACTGGCCGCTGGCCGAGGTTGCGGTCCTTTTGGACCAGCGCGGCGGAGCGGTGGACCGGGCGTCCATTATCCTGGGAGCGGCGGCGCCCATCCCCTGGCGCGCGGAGGCGGCGGAAAAGGCGCTGGCGGGCAAGGCCGTGAATGCTCAGTCGGCGCGTGAAGCGGCAAGAGCTGCCGTCCACGGTGCGACCCCGCTCTCCCAGAACGCCTACAAGATCACGATCTTCGAGGCGGTGGTACGGCGCACCATTCTCGCCGCCGCCGGTCAGGAGGCCTGATGCGCGAGTTCATGGATGAAGAAGAGGTAAGCGCGCCCGATCCGGCGGAACTGCCCGAGGTCTGCCGGTACATCCGCACTAAGACCGCGTTCGGCGACTCGGTCGGCTATACGCCGTGGCAGACCGGCGAGTCGGCGACCGCCGCCTATTGGTGCCTGCAGACCATGGGCGCCTGCGGCCCCGACGATGCGTTGGCGCACCCGCACTCCTGTCGTGCCGGCCGCGGCTGCTTCGCCAAACGGTCGTAGCGGTGGAGGCGCTGGGCTTCAGCCCAGCGACAGGTTATCCAAATGAAACCGCGCTTTAGCGCTGGGTTACTTAGACCAGCGCTAACGCGCTCTTCTTTCCTACTCATTCGCAGGCCTGAAGGCCTGCGCTTCCACCAGAGCTACTGCTTTGGGGCCTCCGGCTTCTGCTCGGGCATCGGACTTGCCGGGTTCAGCGGATTCGCCGGCGGCGGCGCCGGCTCGCCCTTCTTCTCCTCCGGGCTTTCCGGCACAGCGGGCCTCGGTTCGTCCGGGCGGATCGGCTTGCGCGGCAACATGTCGTCGCGCATCGCCGTGTTGTACACGAAGGTGGCCATGACGACCGCCGCCTGCTTCAGGTCATCGGGCCGGATGTGCTCATAAACATCGAGGTTGGAGTGGTGCGTGAGCGTGTTGTAGTCCATCGGGTCCTGGATGAACTGGAAGCCCGGGATGCCGACGGCGTCGAACGAGAGGTGGTCGGTGCCGCCGGTGGTGCGCATCGAGAGCGTGGTCATGCCCAGATCGCGCAGCGGCTCCATCCACGCCTTGAAGATCGGCGCCACGGCTGCATTCTCCTGCAGGTAGATGCCGCGGATCTTTCCCGTCCCGTTGTCGTAGTTGAAATAACCCGACACCAGTTTCTGCTCGGGCTTGAGCACGAGTGGCCCCGCCGGACTGCGCATGAAGGACGGCAGTTCCCTTTCCCTGGGATTCTCAGGACGGCTGCCGAAGTGTTCCTTGGCATAGCCGCGCGAGCCTAGCAGTCCTTGCTCCTCGCCTGACCACAACGCGACGCGGATGGTGCGGCGTGGCTTCACGCCCAGGACCTTCAGCAGGCGTACCGCTTCCATGGCTACGGCGACGCCCGCACCGTTGTCGGTCGCGCCTTCGCCTCCGTGCCAGGAGTCCATGTGCCCGCCCAGCATCACCAGCTGGTCCTTCAGTTTCGGATCGGTGCCCGGGATCTCGGCGACCGTGTTATAGCCCTTGTCGTCATCGTCGTAGAACCGGGTCTCCACGTTCACTTCCACCTGCACGGGCTGCTTCTTGTCCACCAGGCGCGCGGCGCGGTTGAAGTGCTCCAGCGCCACGGTCACCACCGGCACGGAAACGGTCTTGCCCTTCTCGTAGCCGCCGCTCAGGGGCGTCTCGACGAAAATGGTGCCATCCTGTCCGGGAGGGCGCGTCGGTTGCAGTACGGCCGCAGGCTTCTCCTGGTTGAAGAAGTCTTCCAGAGCTTTCTGGAATCGCCGGCGCCGCAGGAAAGCCTGGCGGCGCGCATCCCCGCCGGGGGCTGCCGGGATCTGGTACTCCGCGATCCTGTCCAATTCGGCATCGTCATAGCGGCGGAAGAAGGGCCGGTCAGTGGGCGCAGGATTGGTCTGCCCCTGGCCCGCCATCGGCCCCTCGGCGATCTGCTGAGCGCCGCGCCCCGGAGTCTCCGGCTCGGGGACGCGGATGTCGCCCAGCAGCATGATCTTGCCGGTGACCTTGCCGCGATACTTCTCCAGTTCCTCGGCGGTGTTCGCCACCACATGCACGGGTTCGCCGCTGATCGGACCGTTAGTGCCCGGCGTCCAAGCCATCGGCAGGGCGACGAACTGCATGAAGTCAGGCGACGTCATGCGCACTTCGCAGAACTGGTACGCCCAGCCACGGCCGAACTCGCCCCACGGCTCTACATGCGCGTTCGCCAGCCCCCACTGGGAAAGCTGATCGCGGCTCCACTCGTTCGCCTTCTTCATGTTGGGAGAGCCTGTGAGCCGCGGTCCGATCTTGTCGGTAAGGTCACTCATGACGTCCATGACCTTGCCGTGTCGGAACTCCTCCTCGCGCAGCCTCATGATGAACTCGTAGTCGATGGTGTCCGGCTTCTGGACCATGGGGATGTTGGGCTGCTGCGCTTCGGCGGCGGCCGGTTCCGCCTTGCCCTTCTTTTTCTGGGCATTGAGGCTGAGGGCAAAGGAAAAAACGATGCAGAGAGCGATTGTCGTCAGAAGGATTCTGCTAGTTCGCATGGAGAGAGGGGTCACTCCTGTATCAGATTTGAACCAAAAAGACTACCTGCAGGGACCGGGGACTGCAAACTCATTGCCGCCCGGGCGCCGGGTCCGCTTGGCCGCGGACCAGCAACGCCAGCCTGGGAAACGTGAATCGTCCTGCCGCATCGTCGATCACATTGACCTGGCAGGTATAGAAACCGGGCTTCAGGGTTGCCAGGGGCACATCGAGCCGGAAAGCGGCGGCGTGCCGCCCGGGGATGTTCACCTCCTGGCTGCGCATGACCGGCGTTTCGTAGCTCTTCGTCTTCCCCTGGAAGAACGAAACGCTGGCCAGCAGGTCGATCGCGTTCCGCTCGGACTTGCCTCCCATCGAGGCCGCACGCGCCGGGTCGTACACCTCGAAGTAAAGATAGAGATGTTGTCCCGAAGAGAACACGTGGGTAACGCTGGGCACCAGCTCCTGCCCGTCCTGCACCAGCGGGTTCTGCCCGCGCGCTTTCGGCGCCGGCTGCACCTGCGACGCCAGTACCACCGAACTCATGCGGAACGGCACTGTCTTCAGCCTGGGCACGACCAGGTCGGTTTCGAACGACCCCATGGCGCCGTTCTGGTTCTCGCGGACGACGAACTTCAGGTGGAACTTACCCGGCGGCAATACGAAGCCGCTGTCGTACTGCA
Organism: Terriglobales bacterium; assembly: GCA_035543055.1. Lineage (NCBI taxonomy): Bacteria > Pseudomonadati > Acidobacteriota > Terriglobia > Terriglobales > Terriglobales bacterium. Next base: position 8,075 of record DATKKJ010000066.1, read on the forward strand.
CGTTCTTGCGCCGCACCTCCCGGCCGCCTTCCACGGCGAGTTTCACCGTGTCGCGCACTTGCGCCATCGGACGCTTCTGGTCGTCCGTCGCCACCCCGAGCAGGTCGAGCGTGGCCTTGTCTTTGTCGCTGGAGCGCACGAAGGGGATCGCCTTCCCCGGGACCACCACCGAGATCGCCACAAAGTACTTTTCGTCTTCCAAACGGAAGTAGGCCGCCGACAGATAGACCGGCAGGTCGGTATTCGGCAGGTCGGAGGCCAGCTCTTCATCGAGCTGGCGCTCCCGGTCCTCGCTGCTCGCATGCTTGAAATCCGCTGGCGCGTAATAACCGCGGCGGTATTCGAGCTTCAGGTCGGGACGGTTCACGCGCACCGAGATCTTGCGGAAGCGGCCGTCGCGCGCCGGGTTGTTGCTGTGATATCCGAGCACGTAGTACATGCTGGTGTCCTGTTGCACCCGAGTGAACACCTGGCTGAAATCGTTGGTGTCGAGCAATGCGCGCCCGCCGGTGTCGCCGGCCAGCGTGACCAGGGTCTCCTGGGTGGCGAAGTTGGAATCGTACTGGTTCAGGGTCGCCCGCCCTGAGTACGCCGCGACGCCGCGCAAGCTGGCGTTCTCGGCGCTACCGCCCGGCGGCATGGCCTCCAGGCCGCGCAGGTCCATGGTGTAGAGCGCGACGTTTGCCCGGACGGCCTCGTTGATGGCCGCCCGCAGCTGCGACTGGTTCTCGACCCCGGTCCGGTTCATCCCGCTGGAAAAATAGATGACCGACTTCTTCTGCTGCAGCCCGCCCAGCATCGAGGACAGCGACCGCAACGCTTGCAGCCTGCGGTCGGTGTTGAAGATGTTGTATTCAGTTTCGTCGGGAGTGAAGGCCTGGGCGGTGTCGGCCGTGCCCTCGGTGGTCCCGGTGGAGCCTTCGGCGAATCCCTCGCTAGAGATGGAGCTCAGCGCCTCCAGGGCCTTTCGCAGCTGTGCACGGTCGCTGGTGAAATCCTGGTTGATCTGCAACGACGTTCCCAGCGACGTCACCGCGACCAGGTCGGCCGGGGCCATCTGCTTGTCGAGATAGTTCTGCGCCGCTTTCACCGCCCGGTCAATCTCTTCCGGCTGCATCGAGCTCAGGTCGAACAGCAACACGATCAGCCGGCGATTGCGCAACTCCGGCGGCCTTGCCGGCTCCACCTGCGGCGCGGCCGGCGCCGGACGCGTCTGCTTCAGCACCGGCGCCTGCGGGACTTCGGGCAGAAGCTGCATCTCGGTGTTCTCCACATCGAAGGAGGCGACCCGCTGCTGCTTCCCGTCCTCCAGGACGGTGAATTCGCCGGGCGCGAGGTCGCGTACCAGGTTCCCCTGCTTGTCGCGCACGGTCACGTTGACCAGCACCACTTCCGAGCGGGCCTTGATGGTGTATGGCGCCTGCGCCGCGTCCTGGGCGAGCGAAACCGGCAGCAGTTGCGCCGCGCATAGCAGTGCGCCCACGAGCCGGGCAAGCGGATTGTGCTTCGTCAGCATCAGAATCGGAAACGCGCCAGCAGTTGGATCTTCCGCATCGAGCCGACGCCGGTCACTCGCCCGAACTGGGGCGTGCCGACGATGGTGTCGATGGTGGTGAACTGCGGGGTATTGAACACGTTATTAGCCTGCGCGCGGAACTCGAGTGTGCGCGTGTCGCCCAAGGGAATGGTCTTGGTCATCGCCATGTTGAAAAGCACGCTGCCCGGCCCACGCACGATGTTCCGGCCCGAGTTCCCGAACTGGCCGGCAGGGGGCACGGCGAAAGCAGCGGTGTTGAACCATTCGAGGGTCGTCGGATCCGCAAGCCCGATCGGTAGTCCGGTCCAATCGGCGCGCAGCGACCCGTTGCTGCCCCGGTTGACGTCCAGCGGATCGCCGAGCACGCGCACGGTGAACGGCATCCCGGACGCGATCGTCCAGTCGCCGCTCCACTGCCAATCGCCGAACGCGTCGCGCAGCACGCCCGGTTGCGTCAGCCAGCGCCGGTCATGCCCCCAAGGCAGCTCCCAGAGGTAATCGGCGGTGAACTTGTGCCTCTGATCGAAGCTGGAGGGCCCGCGCTCGGCAGCCAGATCGAAGGCGTCCTGCGCCACGACCGACTGCCCGCCGCCGATGCTGGAAGCGTTGTCGATGGACTTGGAGAACGTGTAGGTCCCTCCGATGGAGATCCCCTGCCGCAAGCGCTTCCGCAAGCGGATGCTCCCCGCGTGGGCCACCGAACTGCCCTCCGAGAATTCCAGCAGGAACGGATTCGCATTGGGGATCAGCAGTCCCGTGGCGGTGCGGTTCGGATCGTCCACCACATCGAGATGCGAGCCCTTGGTGCCGGTGTAGTCCACATTGAGCACCAGGTCCGAGCGCAGCTCGCGCTGCACATCCACGTTCCAGATCTGCACGTATCCCAGCCGGTAGCTCACATCGACCGCATAGCTGTTGGTGATGGTGGAGGGCGCCGGCGCCGGAAAGCCGCTCTCCAGGGTGAGCGTTTGGGTCGATGATTGCCGGTTGTTCTGGGTATTGGAGAAGGGCGGCTGGAAGGCAAGGTTCTGCACCATCGCGCTGTACTGACCGGTGTTGTAGTTGATGCCGTAACCGGCGCGCACCACCGTCTTCGCGAACGGCTTCCATGCCACCCCGACGCGCGGGGCGAAGTTGTTGCGGTCGGGCCGGACCAGCGTCTCCGGGAATTGGCCGCTGTACGGGCCTGCCTGCCCCGGCAGCACCGGTGCCACCGCCGTGAAGGTCGGGCTGATGTCGAGATTCGCGATCAGGTTATTGATCTCCGAATACGGAGAGACATACTCGTAGCGCAGCCCGAGGTTCAGCGTCAGATTGCCGCGCACGCGCCATTCATCCTGCACGAACAGGTCCCAGGAATTCCCCCGGAAGTGATAGTTGTTGGCCCCGAACTGGAGCGTCGTCTGCTGCGCCAGTCCCACCAGGAAATCGGCGAAATCAAAGCCGGTATTCACGCCGGTGAAGGTGAAGCTGCCGCGCGCGTTGCTGTCGGTCTGGGTGTTGAGCTGGATGCGCCGGAAATCGCCGCCCCAGCGCAGCGTGTGCTTGCCGCGCACCAGGCTCATGGTGTCGCCGACGCTGAACGTCTGGTCGCGCCGGCGCAGGGGATTGATGTCGGTGATCCCTTGGAAATTCGTCAGCCCGATGTTGGGGATCCCCCAGTCGAACGGATTCGGGGAGACTTCCGTGACCCCGGCGATCCCGGCGACGTCGGTCTGAAATGCGTAGAGGTTCTGCGTCGTGATCCGGTTGCGATTGAAGTCCACGCGGAAGAAATTGGTGAGCTTGCCGATGGACCGCACGTACGTGACCGGAACATCGAAGGAACGCGTGCTGGTGGTGCCGCCGACGGTAGGGAATGGGTTGGTCAGGTTGCTGCCGCTCGCCTGGTAGTGGAAGCCGATGGAGAGGTTGTTCCGCTTGCCTCCCCGTTGCCGCGGGCCGACCGTCCCTCCACCCAGCGCGCGCATCAGCCGGAAGTTGAGATTGTCGGTGTTGTTGGTGGCGGCAGTGGTGTACTGGAAGTTCTGCACCGCCCCGGGAAGATTTCCTTGTGGGATGTAATTCAGCAGGCTCAGCGCAGCCGCGTCCATGCAGGCTGCCGGGATCTGGCTGTGAACGCCATTTGGGTCGGTGGTCAGGTTGGTGAGCAAGCCGGGGGTGAGCAGGTTTCCGTTGGTGTCGTGGGTCGCACCCAGCGGGCTGCCGACCGCCAGCGGCACCACTCCCAGGTTCTGCGCGCTGATCGCCGCCGCACACCCGGACCGGCTGTTGAACACATCGACCAGAGCCTGGTTCGCGACGTGGCCATCGGCCAGCGAATCGGGATAAATGCCGTTGCGCTGGTCCGCCGTCGGCACGGTGGAAAAGGTGTTGTAGGGGTTTTCGCCCCGCGTCCCGTTGTAATTCAGGAAAAAGAAGGTCTTCGAGCCACCTTTGTAGATCTTGGGGATGTTCAACGGCCCACCGAGGCTGGCGCCGAACCGCTGCTGGCGGTATTCGGGCTGCTGCGATGCGATCCCCTTCAGGTCATACGGCGCCGCATCGAAGGCTGAGTCTCCGATGCTGTAGTAAACCATCCCGTGGGGCCTGTTGAAGTTGAATCGTCCTCTTCCCCGGCCGCTCATCATGATGAAAGGCCCGCCGGGACCGCCGGGTCCGCCAAACCCGCCGGGCCCGCCCGGCCCTCGCCCTCCGGCCTGGCCCTGCTGCTCCCGGTACTCCTGTACCCGTTGCCGGAACTCATCGCTGCTCATGGAGCCGAAGTCGTTGGGATTGGCAGTGCCGGCGACCGCGACTGATTCTGTCGCCGCATCCGGCGCCATTCCCGGCACCGGCATGCCCTGCGGGACGATCTGCTCGGCGCCTCCAGCTTCTCCGCCATTCTCGCTCTGGGTCACCCCCAGGCTCTGGAAGCCGCGGCCCGACTGCATCGCCGCCACCGCTTGCTCCGGCCCTTCCTCTCCTGGACGCTTGGCCCGCGATGCCAGCACCAGCTCGAAATCAATCTTTGCGCCTGGATTGGCGGCGTTGATCACCACTTCCTGAGTGGCGGGAGCGAAGGCGGTGAACTGCGCACGCACCACGTATCGCCCGTTCGCCGGGACGTGCAGCTTGTAACTGCCGTCCACGTCGGTGGAAGTCGCCGCTTTCTGGCCGGTCAGGGTGTTGGCCGCCGACACCGTCACTCCGGGCAGCGGCTGCCCGCCCGACCTCACCACGCCGCTGATGTCGCCGCCCGCCTGCTGCGCCATGGCCGCGCTGCAGCAGAGAAAGGAGCCCACAACCATCCGCAGGATGGGGTAGAGCTGCTGTGAGGGCCGCTTCATCTCCTAGAGATTCCAGACCATCTGACCTGTGCCCACGAGGGTCGTCACTGGCGCGGTTCGGCAGGAGGCCCCTGCGGCGACTGGCCGCGCACGCTGCCCGGCTGGCCCACGTTCAGGACCGACGGAACGAACACCCCGTCCTTGATCTGCCCGCGTCCGAAGACGTGATCGCCCGCTTTCAGGTCGCCCAGGGTCACGCTCTCCCCCTGCTTGCGGAACGAGGTGCTCTCGTCCACGGCGATGGTCTGGGTCACGCCATCCGGCCGCGCGATCGTGAGCTTCAGCCCGTCGACGGACTTGATCTCGCCGGCGATGAATTCCTTGCCCAGCCCTTCGCGGAACTGCTGCCGCGTGCCGCCCATGCCCGACCCGCTGCGCGTCATCACGCCCGCCGCGACGTAGGTGTCATCGGACGTGCGTTCGCCGCGCACCATCACCATGTCACCGACCTTGAAGTCGCTGAGCTTCGCGTCCTGCTGGTCCTTGCGGAAACGGGTCTCCGGAGTCAACTTCACTGTGACCGTGCGTTCGTCGAAGGTCTTCAAGGTCAGTGTGTCGTTGGCAATGGCGGTGATGGTCCCGCCGACACCAGGCCGTCGCCCGCGCTCGCCGCCTTGGGCGGCGCCCTGCGGCCTTTGCGGTGACGAACCCGGCTCATTCGTCTGCCCGAATGCACACAAACCCAGCGCGAGGACAACGATGATGGCGCGACGCATGGCTACCTCCGCGAACATCTTTTGTAACTCGTTCTGCGCGCCGGAGTTGCCGCTGTTTTGTAAAGAATTGTCAACGTTCGGGCTGGAACAGATAGCGCTCCTTGCGGTGGCTGGCGAACGACTCCGCCACCTTCAGGAACGCCTGCGCCGCGTGCGACAGGCTGGAGTGGCGGCGATAGACGAGGCGCAGCTTGCGGTCGAACCTCAGCTCGCGGGCGGGCACGCGCACCAGCTCGCCGCGCGCCAGCTCCGGCTCCACGCAGATCAGCGGGATGAGCGCCACCCCGTTCCCTGCCGCCACGAACTTCTTGATGGCTTCGATGGTGGGCAATTCCACCGGCATGTGCAGCGGCACCCGCCGTCGCCGGAAGGTCTCCAGCACCTTGTTGCGATAGGGGGATGGTACGTTGTGGGCCACGAAGTATTCCGCCCCGAGCTGGCGCACGCTGACTTGCCGCGCTCCGGCCAGCGGGTGGTTCCGCGGCACCACGAATGCCAGCTCGTCGCGATAGACGACGATCGAACGCAGCAGCGGATCTTCCGGCCGGAAACTGAGCACGCCCAGCTCTGCGTTGTGGCTCAGCAACTCTCCCTGGAGACGGCTGGCCAGGGACCGCTGGATGGTGATCTTCACCAGCGGATGGAGGCGGCGAAACTCGTTCAGCACCGGCAGCAGGTAAAGGCAGGTGAACTCGTTGGCCGCGATGGAGAGCTTTCCCGCCTGCAACTCGCGCAACTCATCCAGGGCAAGCAGGGCTTCGCTGCGCGTGTTGAGCAGCCGCTGCGCGTAGTCGAGCAGCACCTGCCCGGCATCGGTCAGGATGCCTTCCCGCGAGGAGCGGTCGAAGAGCGGCTCCCCGACCTCGTCCTCCAGCTTGCGCACGGTCTGGCTGATCGCCGGCTGGGTGCGGAAAAGCTTCTTGGCAGCGCGCGAGAAGCTGCCCTCGCGGGCCACCGCCAGGAACGTCTCCAACTGGAAAAGGTCCATCGCTCACCTGCGCGCTGCGCGGTGCCCTCAAAAAAACGATTTATAGCATAAAAAATATTTATGGTCAGCAAATAACTATAAACTTGTGTTATCTCGTCCAGCGACTATCCTCGACTGTTACGGCCTTTCGGCCGGGGAGGAGGAGTTGCCGTGGAACGGATCACGATCTTCGACACCACATTGCGCGATGGCGAACAGTCGCCCGGGTGCAGCATGAACCTGCGGGAGAAACTCTCCCTGGCCCGGCAACTGGAGCTCCTGGGCGTGGACGTGATCGAGGCCGGCTTCCCCATCGCTTCCGACGGCGACTTTGAAGCGGTGCAGGCGGTGGCCCGCGAGGTCCGCGGCCCGCGAGTAGCCGGCCTGGCACGCGCCATCCGCGGCGATATCGAGCGCGCCTGGGAGTCGGTACGACACGCCGCCCGTCCTCGCATCCACGTCTTCCTCGCCACCTCTGACATCCATCTCCATTACAAACTGCGGATCAGTCGCGAGCAGTGCCTGCAGCAGGCCGCCGAGTCGGTGGCTTTCGCCCGTTCGCTGTGCGACGACGTCGAGTTCTCGCCCGAGGACGCCTCTCGCACCGAACTCGAGTTCCTTTGCGCCGTGGCCGAAGCGGTTGCCGCCGCCGGCGCCGGCACATTCAATGTCCCGGACACGGTCGGCTATACGGTGCCGCACGAGATGTCGCGCATCATCGGCCGGGTGCGCCAGCGGGCCGGAGGCATGACCATCTCCGTCCACTGCCACAACGATCTGGGGCTGGCGGTCGCCAATTCTCTCGCCGCCATCGAAGCCGGGGCACGCCAGGTGGAGTGCACCATCAACGGCATCGGGGAGCGCGCCGGGAACGCCTCGCTGGAGGAGCTCGTCATGGCGCTCTCGGTCCGTCGCGACGCGATGCCCTTCACCACCGGTGTCCGCACCGAGCAGCTCTACCCCACCAGCCAGTTGCTGACCGAGATCACCGGCGTGGCGGTGCAGCCGAACAAGGCCATCGTGGGCCGCAACGCTTTCGCGCACGAGGCCGGCATCCACCAGGATGGCGTCATCAAGAACCCGCTCACCTACGAGATCATGACCCCGCAGTCGGTGGGTGTTCCCGACAGTAAGCTGGTTCTGGGCAAGCACTCCGGCCGGCACGCCCTCGGCCTGCGCTGCGCCCAGCTGGGATATGAATTCTCGCGCCGCGACCTGGACCGCGTGTACAAGCGGTTCATCGCCCTGGCCGACCGCATCAAGACGGTCGAGGACCGGCACCTGCTGGCCATCATCCGCGAGGAGATGCCCGCGGCGCCGGGTTCCGCCGCGCGCGGCCTGGCCGGCGCCACCGGCGCACCCGGAGTCGCCTAGCGTAGCTCCCCGAACCAGGAATGAAGAGCATGAAGCTGAGGATCACTGTCCTTCCCGGAGACGGCATCGGGCCCGAAGTCACGCGCGAAGCGGTGCGCGTGTTGCGTACCGTGGCCGACGTCCAGGGCTACGAGTTCACCTTCGACGAGCGGGCGATCGGCGGCGTCGCCATCCGCGAGTGCGGCATGCCGCTGCCGCCGGACACGCTGGAGAGCTGCCGCAAGAGCGATGCCGTGCTGCTGGGCGCGGTCGGCGCCCCGGAGTTCGACGCCCTGCCCCCGGAGAAGCGCTGCGAGACCGGCCTGCTGGCCTTGCGCCGTGGCCTCGGCGGCTTCGCCAACCTGCGCCCGGCGGTCTGCCACCCAGCTATCGCTGACTGCTCGCCCCTGCGCCCGGAAGTGGTCCGCGGCGCCGACATCCTGTTCGTCCGCGAGCTGCTGGGCGGCATCTACTTCGGCGAGCCCCGCGGGTGCGACGGCGCCGCCGCCTTCAACACCATGCGCTATACCGAGCCCGAGATCGAACGCGTCGCCCGCATCGCTTTCGACCTCGCGCGCCAGCGGCGCAAGAAGCTCACCTCCGTGGACAAGGCCAACGTCCTGGAGACTTCGCAGCTGTGGCGCCGGACAGTGACCCGGCTCGGAAGCGAGTATCCCGAGGTCGCGCTTGAACACTGCCTGGTGGATGCCTGTGCCATGAAGCTGGTGACCAGTCCCGCCAGCTTCGACGTGGTGCTGACGGAGAATCTGTTCGGCGACATCCTGTCCGACGAAGCCGCGGCCATCGCCGGCTCCCTGGGCATGCTGGCCTCGGCCAGCATCGGCGGCGCGGTCGGACTTTACGAGCCGGTGCATGGGTCCGCACCCGACATCGCCGGGCGTGGCATTGCCAATCCGCTGGGAGCCATCGCCTCCGCCGCCCTCCTGCTGCGCTATAGTGCTCAGTTGCCGGAGGATGCCTCGGCCATCGAGCGCGCCATCGGCGACGTGCTCAACGCCGGCTACCGCACCCCTGACATCCGTCGCAACGGTTCCAAGTTCACCATCAAGACCGCCGACATGGGCAAGGTCGTCGCCGAAGCGGTGGTCCAAGTCCTGGAGCGCGAGCACGCCTACCACGCCGTCTAGGAGACCCATGCCGCCGCGCACCATGTTCGACAAGATCTGGGACGAGCACCTGGTGGTGCAGCCCCAGGGCCAGCCGGCGCTGCTCTACATCGATCTGCATCTGGTACACGAAGTCACCTCGCCCCAGGCTTTCGACGGGCTGCGCGCCGCCGGCCGCTCCGTCCGCCAGCCGCGACGTACGGTGGCGACCGTGGACCACAACGTCCCCACCACCGACCGCCTGTTGCCCATCCAGGACCTCATCGCCGCCCGGCAGATCGAGGCCCTGCGCCGCAACTGCCGCGAGTTCGGCATTCCCTTCTTCGACCTGCACTCGCCCGAGCAGGGCATCGTGCACGTCATCGGCCCGGAGCTGGGGCTGACCCAGCCCGGTATGACCATCGTCTGCGGCGACAGCCACACCAGTACTCACGGCGCATTCGGTGCTCTGGCCTTCGGCATCGGGACCTCGGAGGTGGAGCACGTGCTGGCCACGCAGTGCCTGCCCCAGAACAAACCCCGCGCCATGCAGGTGATGGTACGCGGCAGGCTTCCCCAGGGTGTGACCGCCAAGGACTTGGCGCTGGGCATCATCGGACAGATCGGCACCGACGGTGGCGCCGGGCACGTCATCGAGTACGCCGGCGAGGCCATCCAGGCGCTCTCCATGGAATCGCGCATGACCCTGTGCAACATGAGCATTGAAGCCGGTGCGCGCGCCGCCATGGTGGCGCCCGACGAGGTCACCTTTGCCTATCTGGCGGGCCGCCGCTTCGCCCCCAAGGACAAGGCGTGGGACGACGCCCTCGCCTACTGGAGCACGCTGCCCACCGATCCCGGCGCCGCCTTCGATCGCGTGGTCGAGATCGACGCCGCTTCCCTCGTCCCCTACGTCACCTGGGGCACCAATCCCGGCATGGTAGTCCCGGTCACCGCATGCGTCCCGGAGCCGGACGAACTGGGCACAGACGCCGACCGCCAGGCCGCGCGCAATGCTCTGGCCTACATGGACCTCGCGCCGGGCACCGCCATCGAGGACATCCATGTTGATTGCGTCTTCGTCGGCTCCTGCACCAATTCGCGCCTCGAAGACCTTCGCGCCGCCGCCGGCGTGGTGCGCGGATACCGCGTGCACCCCAAGGTGCGCGCCCTGGTCG
>DATKKJ010000067.1 GCA_035543055.1 Terriglobales bacterium
GACATCACCGGTTTTTCGGCTATCCTCGCACCGGGCCAGGCATGGGTCTTCGACACCGTTCACAAAGGCAACCCGGACGAAAACCGTGAGATGGTCGTAGCCGGCACCACCGAGTTCATCTTCGAGTTCTGGCGCCAGGTGTCGTCCCGTCTGACGGGCAGCGAAGCACAGCTCCGGAAGATGCGGGCCTATGTCATGGGGCACCTGTGCCATCTTGCCGGCGATATCGTCAGCCACCCCATGATCAACGACCTCGAGTGGCATGCCTCCACCGCGCCGCAGGGCAAGCTGACGCACAGCGACGGTGAGGTTTCCCATGACGCCATGGTGGCTCAGACCATCTTCCGCCGCGCATCGACGCGGGAGGGGGCAGCCTGGGACGATTGGTGGCCCACGCTGGACGATGTGCCGTCGGAGTTTTTCGACTCTTACGCTCAAGCCTTCGAGCAGATTTACAGGGCGGTGGCCAGGCGCCGCACCGGGTTTGGGGAATTCGAAGAGCGTTTCGCCGACCTCGCTCCGCCCTTGCCGACGGCCGACTTCGTTCGCGACGGCTATCGCATGTATCGAAAGGGCATCATTCCTTTCGGCTACGGCTTTGGAGCCTGGATGTGGTTTGTCGTCCTGATGCCCCTCAGCCTGCCGATGATGACCATGCCGTTGCTGGCCCTCGGCCCCGAAAAATCGCGAATGCTCTTCCTCAAGAAAGATCTCGGCGCCGACAGCGACCGGGCGTGGTGCGAGATGGTTTCCATCTCCCTGTTCGTGGGTTCGGTCTCGGCCCTCGTCTATCAAGCTTGGGTGGGATCGCTCACCATGCACGGCGTGAAGACCGGTTCCATTCTCGGCATTGTGCTGCAGAGCATCCAGATCGTTCTCGGCATCGTGTTTCTCGCAACGCTCTCCACCGACATGCCGCCGTGGCTTCGGTGGCTGCTGTTCGCCATTGTGCCGGGCGCCGTTGTGGTCGCCCAGTTGATCAAGTTCATCGTCGATGTGGCTCGGAAGCACTACAAGAGGCGCTCGGCGCTGGCGGCGCTCTATTGCTTTCCGCCCATCCTGATGGTCGTGAGCGCGCTGCTGGGACTGGCATTCAGCCGGATATTGCTCGCCATAGAAGATTCGGACGAACTGCACCCCGGATTGTTCGCCCTTGCGGTCGTACTCAATTCTGTGGGCTGGTTCGTCACGTTCTTCGTGATCGCCCGGCATGTGCTGCGGGACGCGAAGATCCCTGAATACCCGCAGTTCGACCAAACCAAGCCGCACCACGTTCGGCTCTTCGACGACGCGACGCAGTTTTTCGACCAGGGCTCTTTCCGTGCGTCGGACTACCCCGGCGGCACGGCGCCCAAGATGATCGGTCGGTTCTATCCGTCGGGTCAACGGAAACTGCTGAAGCTTTGGTGGGAAGGCGACGGTGACCTGTGGGTCCGGGTCGATCGGTACAAGCTCCACTTCAGCACCGACGAAGCAGGCCAGGTCAATCCCCAAGAGGTGTCGGCGCCCATCGGACCCACGACGCTTGCCGAGTTTGCCCTGTATCTCACGGCCACCGTAAAGGACACGGGCGGCCAGACCGGCAAGTTGAAGGCCTCGGTCCTCTTCCCGAACGACCTCGACTACGAGCTCCCACCGGGTGCGGTTTTTGCCGACCACGGCGACTTTGAGGAGAAACTGGCTGATCACGACAAAGAGGCCGGGAAATCCAGGAAGCTCGGCAAAGACCCGGAGAGCGATTACATCCTCTACCATGCGCCAAAGCCGGCGCAGGCGATTCGCTTCGGACGCACCGGGCCGGTCCTGAGCGTGCGGGAGACCGACGAAACCGCCATCCGGACGAGCGAAGATGCGACAGGCTACCAGTATGTTTACAACCCGGTCAACACTGATGCGGACGGGACGCTCATGCGAAATGCCGCCGACTTCGCCGCTCTGCTGTGCATGGGTGCAGTTCCCCATCTCGAAACCGGAGTTCCCGAAGGCGACCGCGTCTTCCAGGTCTTTCGCAACTGGAGCCTTGATCGGCGGCGCGTCAACGAATGGCGCATGCTGGTGGCTGGCGGCGCTTTCAGCGAGAAGGGAGCCGACCTGAACAAGGTCGATCCCGCCATGCTGCAGCCTTCGAATCCGAGCGGCTGGACGACGAAGATGAGCGGCGACGCGCTGGCCGAGGGCGAAAGGACCGCACGGGAGATGGGGTGGGTGTCGCTGCTGCGCGAGTGGCTCGACATGGCTCGCCGACCCACCGTGGATTCCCTGGCCGACGAGAGGCTGAAAGCCGAGAACCCGACCAACCGGGCCATGTCGCGCGCCATGGCATTCCTTTTCGACATGGCCGAACCGGCTAATGCACCGTAAGGAGAAGGGATGGTCGAACGAACCTTCCTCAATGCCATGGTCTCCTTCTTGACCGCCAACCTCTCCCCGACGCCGGTCACTCTCGGCATTGCCGAGCCGGCTGGGGTCGGTGATTTGCCGGCTGTGGTGCTGTCCCTTTCCGGGCTGAAACGTCAGCCGAGCGGCCTGGGGGAACGCTCACAGCTTATCACCGATGGCGCCCTGCCGTGGAGTGCGACCATCGAACTCGACAAGCCGGTGCTGCCGGAAGAGCCGACGTTTTCCCTCCTCAGCCCGGACCGCCGCGAGCTGGTACTGCCCCATGGCGGGCTGGTGCGTGCCGACGGGTCCGCGGGTCCCCTCGATGCCGGAAGCTTCTCCGTGACCGTGGCGGGACAAGGTCGGACGCTCGTCACCGGAGTTCCGGGGCCCGACGAAGTGAACTGCGACCCCCTCGTCGGCCGGCTGGTCTTCGGGGCCCCACTGCCGGCCACCGGCAAGGTCGTCGTCAACTATATCCTCGGCCAGTGGGAGCAGCGTGTCGCTCGCCTCGAGGGGACTCTGCGGATCCGCGTCGTTGCTGCAACTGCTGCAGCCGCTGCAACATTGAGTGACAGCGTAATCGGGGAGTTGGCCGACGGCGGTCAGGCGGGGCTCGAACGAATCGTTCTGACGGAGCTCGAAAGCATTGGACCGCCCGATACCGCGCTGAACAATGCTCGATCGCGCACCATGGCCTTCGAGTTCGAATATGAAGCGGTGATCAACCGTCCGGATTCTTCTGGCGGCATTATCCAGAGAATTCCGCTGACAGCGTTGCTGGGAAGGGGTGCATAGGCAGTAGTCAACGCAACGTAAGGGAGGGAGACATGAGCGAAACCATCGGTGAAATGATACTTCCCGGCACCTACATCGAGGTCCGGGCGGAAGGGCTGATCGGTGTCGGCGGCATCTCGACCGGCAACATCGGCGTGGTGGGGACGGCCAATCGCGGCCCACTGAACGAGGCCGTCATTCTCGGTAGCTACGGTGAGGCGCTGGAGACATTCGGCAGCTATGACCGCTGGCCGGGAACAGCGCAGGCTCCGGCGCTGACGCTGACGCGCACGCTGGAGCAGCTGTTCTCGGGCGGCGCGTCCACCGTCTACGCCGTGCGCGTGGCCAACCTGCCGCAGAACACCACGATGCGCACCATGATCTGGACAGTGGCGGGAGAAGGGCAGAACAACACCCTCTTCACCCTCGAGGCGACCTCCCCGGGGACTTGGGCCAACAGCATACAGGCCAAGCTCACCGTGCCGGAGAGCGGCCCTGCCACCCTTGAGCTCGTCTACGGCCGCCTGAAGGAGAGTTACGAGGGTGCGACGGCCGCCGAGCTCGCTGCGGGGATCACCGACGGCAGTCGCCTGGTGAAAGTGACCGGCCTTGGGGACAACAAGAAAGCGCTCGCTCCCAAGACCATCACGGCCGCCGCCCAGGATGCACAGGGGGGTCCCGACGGCGCCGCTGCCACGTCAACCGAGATTGCGGCGGGCCTGGCGGTGCTCGCTGGCAAGGACGTGAACATCGTGACGGTGGGTGGCTTCGATGCCAAGACCATCGCCGCTACCGTGGTGGCACACCTGGAGGCCACGGAGAACGACGGCCGCGAGCGGATGGCCGTCCTCGGCGTTTCGGGCGATGCGGTCAGCTCCATCGACGCGGATTCGGCGGCGGTGAGCAATGCCCGGGTGATCTTGGTGGCGCCGGGCATCGTCGCCGATGATGCTGCGCGCGTGGGTGAGGCGAGCAAGGCGGTGAAGCTGACGGCACCCTACGCCGCGGCTCTCGTGGCGGGGCGTCTTTCGACCCTCGCTCCGCACATCAGTCTCACGAACAAGGATGTCGCCGCCACCGATGTCACCAAGGAGTATACGCGCTCCGAACAGAAGGGTCTGCTCGGCAAGCGTGTCTGTATTCTGGCAAAGAATCTGGGTATTCGCGTGGTCAAGGGCATCACCACCGATACGGGCCCGTTCAGGCAGATCTCGGTGCGCCGCATCGTCGACTTCGCCAAGGCCGGTGTGCGCATCGGCTCCAACCCGTACATCGGGCGTCTGAACAATGCACGGGTGCGTGCGGCGTTGAAGGCAACCCTCGACGGGTTTCTGTCGAGCATGGTATTCGATGAGATGCTCATTGGTTACCAACTCGACGTCACCGCGACGCGGGCTCAGGAAATCAACGGCCAGGCGATCGTGACCATGGTGCTTCAGCCCACGTTCTCGATCGATTTCATCAAAGTGATCATGAACCTCGAATAAAAAAAGGAGCGAATGGCGATGCCGACAACCGTCTATCGAGGCAGCGACGGCACCATTTCCTTGGCCGTCGAGCAAGGTGCGGAAGGAGACAAGGCCCAGGTGGTGGCGGAGGCCTATTCGCTGACGCCCATCGGGCGCGTCACCGGGGTCACCGTCAAGGTGACCAACGACGTCAAACCGTTCCACGAACTGGGGCAGCGGTTCGCCACCGAGTTGCGCCCCGGCAACATCAATGTCTATGGGACCATCGAGCGCGCTTATATCAATGGGGCGCTCCTGAAGCTCATGCTGGGCGATGCGGCCGACTCACGACCGGCCGGCACGTTTGTGGGGCCGTCGTTCAATTTGAGCGTGCGCCTGGAAAACCCGTCTCTTGCAGGCGTCAGTGCGACCCTCACCGTCATGGGCGTGAAGCTGAACGAATGGAACTACTCCCTTCCTGAAGACGATTTCGCCATGGAGCAGGTGAGCTTCCGGGCGCTTTGGGTGAAGGTCGAGGACAAGACGGGGTAGGGACGATCAGATGCCACAGATGTTGACTGCACAGGACCTGCTGGCAGGGGCCGGTGCGACCTATGTCGTCGAGGTGCCGGCCGTCGCGCTGCGTCCTGATGAATCCGGCGTCGCCGGCTCCGTCACGCTGCGCCCCCTCACCGTGCGCGACATTCAGCGCGTCGTGCAGGCTGCCAAGGAGCAAAAGGTTCTGGCCAGCATCCTCATGGTAGAGCAGGCGCTGGTCGAGCCGAAGCTCTCGGTCGAGCAGGTGGGCTCGCTGCCTGCCGGCCTTGTGGAGTTCCTGGTGGCCAAAGTGAACGCGTTGAGCGGGCTCCAGCTCGACGGCGACGACCTCGATCGGGCCGTAAAAGCGCCGCTGGCGAAAGCTTGTTTCGTGCTGGCCCGGGAGTTTGGCTGGACGCCGGCCCAGTGTTCGGAACTGACCGTGGGCCAGATTCTCGTGTATCTTGAAATGCTCGCGCGAGGCGAATCTCTCGGAGGAAAGAGGCGGTGAAGGTCCTCGAGAGCGGTGGCAGTGCGGCGGCTTCGACGATGGAGCGGTTGCGGGAGGCGCAACGACGGCTGGAGCTGCTCCACGTGTCGCCCGAGGCCATACTCCTTTGCCGTGAGGAAGAGCTGCTCGCCCCCCTCCTTGGCTGGATTGGTGCCGACCCGTCCTTGCGACCGGTGGTGGAAGAGCTCGAGAGGAGTCTTGGAGGCACAGCGGACGGTGCTTTCCTGTCGCGCACTCCTGCGATCTTCCTCGATTCTCCCAGCACCGAACGGCGGAAGGTGGATCACGCCGCCGCACCCGGCTTCGCCCGATGGCCGGAAACATCGGCAGGGGAGCCGAATAAGGCCGGTCGACCCGCTACGGCGGACGAAGTCCGCCGGATCCTGGAATCCTTAGGGGGTGGCGATGAGAGCATGACTACGGCGTGGGTTGAAAGCCCTCCTGAAGGGGCGAGCTCCAGGGGTCGCGCCGCCGTCCCCTCTGAGGCTGCCGGGCCCGGCCTCTCCCAACGGCCGGGAACGGCGCCGGGCGGCTTTCAGGAAATGCCGGATGCCGTCACGGCGACCGATGCGTCCCGCAGGCTCGAGTCGCGCTACGGCGCCGACGAGCGCACCGCTCGTGCCTGGCATCAATCGGTAGCGCCTGGACCTCGAATTCCGGCGGTCGACGCCCTTCTGGGCGAACCCGGGGGGAATACGGCGCGGGATGCCGACAGGCCACTGCCTGACCCGGTGAGTCGGAGCCTTCAGGCTGCCGTCGATCGGGCGCTGCGAGTGCAGGCGCGGGGCGTCGACAGGCACCCGGCGAGCCCACCGGCGCTGCCCCCGGCTGCAGCTGCGGAGAATCTATCGCGGCCGGCAGGGGAGGTTCCGCTTGCCGCTGAGTCGACCGGCCGCACCTTGGGCGAGGCGCCGCGACGGAGTGGACTTCGGCGCTTCGCGGCTCTCGGGGAGACGATCGAGGCCGAACGCGTGCTGCCGATGCCCACACCGAGCCCCGCCGCTACCGAAGACGGGCCGCCCCGCCCGTCGTCTGTTCCATGGGAGCGGGACGACCTGGCCCGCCAGGTCGCCGATATTTTCCGCCGAGAAGCGTTGCGGCACGGCATTGTGCCCGAGGAGGACGTGCCATGAAGCCGGGACGTCCCAGTGCGACGATCACCATCGACGGCAGGAGCCTCACGTCATTCGAGGCGGGTCTGGTGCGCCTTGATGTTCACATGGCTCACGGGACGCATCACATCGCCGAGCTGACGTTTTGGCCGCAATCGAAGTTTGCTGAAACCGCTGTGGGCGTTCAGTTTGCGCTGGCTCTCGGCGCCGACGGCGAAGACGAGGACGTGCTCACGGGCGAGATCGTCGGCTCGAGAGGGACTCCATCCGGAGTGCGCCTGGAAGCTGTTTCCGCAACCGTGGCTCTCAGCCGGACGCGCAAGTCACAGACGTACGTCAGCCAGACCGTGGCCGATATCGTGAACGACCTCGCCAGCGACGTCGACATCGACGCGGTCTCCGCTGATCTGACCTTGTCGGCCTACAGTGTCGATCAGCGCCGAACGGTCTGGGCGCACCTGGTAGATCTGGCCTCGCTCTCGGGCTCCGACCTTGGCTGCGCCGCGTCCGGGGGACTGCGCTTTGTGCCGCCCAGCTCCGGACCCGGGTCGACGAGGTTCATGTTCGGCGCCACGGTTCTCGACTGGCGACTGACAAACCTCACACCGCCGCTCGTGCCGAGGGTCGCGCCGCAGGGAGCGGCGAGCGAGCAGGGTGCCGAAAAGTGGCACTGGATTTTGCGCGATCCGGTTGGTGAGGGCGGCGACCCGACGCGTGTCGTCGGAGCGTTTCACACGCGCGAAGCGGCCGATGGACTGGCGAAAGCGCTCGAGGAACGCGCCGCCAGATCGGCGGTCAGAGGCAGCGTCCGGTTGGTCGGTGAGTCGGCGCTGCGTCCTGGTGAAGTCATCGAAATCGATGACCTGCCCGGACCGGTGGCCGGTCCGTTCCGGCTCCTCACCGTCCGCCACACCTTCGACGCACGCTACGGTTATTACACCGATGTCACGGTGGAAAGCTCCGGGGGAGGAGGGCTGCCGTTTTGAGCGACCTGATCCAGACCGTGCGGGCTATCATTCGTGAGGAGCTCACGCGCTGCCGTCTGCCCGAGCTCGGCATCGTCACCGAGGTCTTTGCGCACGACAGTGGGTCGAGTCCCAACAATCACCAGGTGAACGTCCGGCTGCGCTCCACCGGCGTCGAACTGCAGCGCGCGGCCGTGGCCGTCGGCCGGCCCGGCATATCGCTGCTGCCCCGCGTCGACGATCTGGTTGTGGTCGCTTTTCTGAGCGGTGACCTGAACGCCCCGGTGGTCCTGGGTTCGATTTACAGCGATACGGTGCAGCCACCGGAAGGCAAGCCGCTCGACGCCGTCTATGTCCCCGGCGACGAGACCGACTCCTCGGTTCGCCGATTCTATCTCGAGCTTCCGAGCGGCACGAAGCTCACGGTGAACGACGATGCCATCCAGCTCGAATCCGGCGGCACGAAGGTGGAGCTGCAGCGAGACGGCGACGTCAGTGTGCAATGCTCCGGCAAGATCACCATCAAGGCCGGTGGCGACTTTGCCCTTGAATCTGGCGGCAATATCGAAATCAAGGCCGGTACCAATGTGACGGTGAAAGGCGTCGCCGTAACAGTAGAAGGAACGGCAGAGGCCAAGGTGAAGGGCGCTTCCATCACCCTCGCCGGTATGACCAACTTCAGTCCGTCTTAAGCATCTTGGAGGATCGACGATGCCAGGACCTCCCGTATCCATCGGCTGTGCCGTCATGGTGAGCCCGGGCGCCGCGGGACCGCCCGACAGCGGTGTCATCACCGCGATCACTCAAACGCTCGTCACAGCCAACGGCATGCCCCTCGCCGTTGCGGGCAGTATTTGCCAGATGGTGAACTCGCTATCCGGCGTGCCTTACCCCCTGCCCATCGGCTCGGGTGGCTCGGCATCGGTGAAGATCAACGGCATGGCGCTGGTGCGTATGGGGGACAGCATCCCGTCGGGTCCCGGCATCATGACCATCCTGGGACCACCGGCGGCACCTTACGTCATTGACCAAGGAGCTCCGTGATGGCGACACGCGATGTGCGGAAGATCGAACCGTTGATGGGGCGGGACCTCCGTCTCGACTATCGCCAGAGCGGCGGTTTCTTCGAGGATGCAGACCTCGCCACGGAGAAGTCGCGGCGCAGCGCCCGCCGCGAACGGGACCTGGCAACCCTGGAGGGGCTCGCCAATCTGGAGCAGGCCATTGCCAACCGTTTGAAGACGCGCAGAGGGGAGTTGGCGGCGCTGGGGCATCCGGACTATGGGTCGCGCCATCACGAACTCATAGGTCAGCCCAACGTCGAACGGACCCGGGATCTGATCAAGATCTACGTGCTCCAGGCGCTCCGTGACGAGCCCCGGATCGAGCGTGTGCTGGCGGCCGTTGTGCGTGCCGAGCACACGCCACCACGGGACAGGGTGCGCATCGAGCTGAAACTCCGAGTGATCGGAGAGCAGGCGCCGTTGAATCTCGTGGTGCCGTTTTCGCTGGAGGTGACAGCATGAGCTACGCTGCCGAGCCCTACGCGCAATTCGTGGACGACCTGCTGACGTCGCTCACCGGCGGCATCATCCGGCAGCAGTTCCTGTTCCTGAAAGAGGAAGAACCGTACCGCCTCAGCGGTCCCGGCACCATTGTCCCGACGACAGTGCGGGTGTTCGGCCAGGCCGACGGCGCCTATCGCCGCTTCGTCGCGGGTACTGACTACAAGCTCGAAACCGATCTCACCATCACATGGCTTGCGGACAACCAGGGTGATGCCGCCGCCGGCGCCACCTGGCCCGATGAAGGCACCACCTTCTACGCCAACTTCGAGGTGCAGGCATTGCCAGGCGCTGCACCGCCGCTGACCGACCGCAATCCCGGCAGCATCGTCCGTCTCCTCGCCGAGAGCTTCGCCCGCGAATATGCGGTGCTGTCGCGGCAGCTGGAGGCAGTCTACAGGGCCGGCTTTCTCGACACGGCCACGGGTCGCGACCTCGAGCAGCTGTGCGCTCTCGTCGGCGTGACCCGGCGGCAGATGACCTTTGCCGGGGGAGCGGTGATCTTCGGCCGATCGACCCCGGCGCCCGCCGATATCTTTATCCCGTCGGGCACACGACTGTCGACCACCGAGCCTCCGGCGGTCATGTTCGAAACCAGCGAAGATCAGACCCTGCGTCGCGGCAACCTCAGCGTCGAGGTCTCGATCCAGGCAATGGTATCCGGCTCAAGCGGTGTCGTTGCCGCCAACACCATACGGGCGATCCACCGCCCCATCCTGGGTATCGAGACGGTAGCGAACCCACTCGCCACCCGGTTTGCAGGGGAAAACGAAACCGATGAAGCCCTGCGCTCCCGCGCCCGGCGCGCCCTCGAAGGTGCGGGCAAGGCGACCACCGGCGCCGTTATGGCCGCACTGACCACCATTCAGGGGGTGCGCGAGAAAGATGTGCGCATCAGCGAAGACGCCATTTCCCACCCCGGCGTCGTCAAGCTGAACGTCGCGTTGCCGACCATGTCCGCCGAAGAGCAGCAGCGGACCGTCGAGCGGCTCGTTGCCCTGATCGAGGAGACGCGGCCCGTGGGTGTGCGCATCCTGCACAACATCGCTGCCCCGCGCCCCAGCGGAACGGCGGCGCCGGGCAGCGGCGTGGTCCCCGACGAAGGGCCGGACCCCGCGGTGATCGGCGTCACCTCGAACCCCGATGAGCTTTTCCTTCCCGTCGACGTCAAGGTGCAGGTTGCGCCGGCGACCCGGTCCCTCACGCCGCCGGAGAAGGCGGCGCTCGAATCCAATACCAATGCTGCCGTGAGAGCTTATCTGGACGAGGCCGGCATCGGCGAAATTCTCGTGTACAACAGGCTCGTCTCGCGCCTCATGGGGCTCGAAGGAGTGCTCGACGTGGTGGTCGAGATGTGGCCTCAGAACGCACCGAGTTCGGCCAAGCGCAAGAACCTCGTGCCCGACAATCCGGGCGTGCGGCCGGTGGCGGGGGTCGTCACGGTCGAGGTCGGCGGCTCCCTCGTCATGCTGGACGTGACCGTTGCCGTCGCCCTCAAGGGAGCGGGGCTCCTCGGCGACCCCACCACGGCGCGCGCTGCGGCTCAGGCCGAGATCGAGCAGCAGTTCAAGGACAAACTGCCCACATTCAGCGGTACCTCTCTCACCGTTGCCGCGCTCAAGGGCCTGCTGACCGATTCGGAGAACTATAACGTACTTGACGTGCACTACAAGGCCGAGTACACCGACGCCGGCCTGCGCATTCATCAGCAGGATGTCCAGTTGACGCTCACGGGCCTGGAACGATTGTGGGTGCGCAAGGTCAGCCTCAGTGATGGAGGCGAGGCATGAGCGGTCGGGCACTGAAGATCCTGAGCCGGCTGCCCGCCCATCTCGACGCGGCTAGGCCGGGCAAGCAGATCGTCGAAGTCACCGGGGCGCTGGCACGCGATTTCGACGTGGTGGCCGCCGTATTGGCCGCGATCCGCCGCTCCCACCGGCTGGCGGACGTTGATGAACGTTTCGACCTTCTGCTCATTGCTGCGCGCCACGGCATGCTCCTTGGCGACTTCGCGATCCTCCTCGCCCGTTTCGATCGCGCCGAGGAACTCCTGTCGACTCTGGCTGCTGCAGCCGACGACAACGAGCGCAACGAAAGGGCCGAGGCGCTGCTCGCTCTCTGGTCCATTGCTGGACCCCAACCGCGCCTGCCACTGTTCGGGGGCACTGCCGAGACCGCGAGCACGGCGCTGCAAAAAGAAGTGGAAGCGCGCCTTGCCACCAGGGAGCTGCTCGACGCCATGCGCCGCCGTGTGGCAGAGACCGCTGCGGTCCATGCCCAAGGCAACGGCACGGTGCGATCGCTCATGGCCGGAGTGGCCAACACGCTCGATCTCGATCTGGGCACGATCGTTCACAGTGAAGATCGTTTCTGGCACGCTGCAGAGGTCTCCGACCGGCTGCGCCTGGGCGGCCTGGCACCCGCCCGTGAATTGCTGGGGATCGAGGAGAATCCGCTCTTCCGCTTCGAAACCGATCAGTCCGGCCGCAAGGACGGCGGGCTCTTCAGCTTGCTGCGGCGCGGCTTCGAGCTTGCGCTGCTGCAGGTCCGTGTCACCGGCAAGGAGAACCTGACCGTCGGGCCGATGGTGGTCAATCGTGACGAAGGCCACGGCGTCGGCTACTCCGGTGCGGTGCCGCCGGGCCAGGCGCTGCGGTTCACCGAAGAGGGGCGCGTCTTCCTCGACGGCGCCGATGTCACCGCCAACAGTTACGCATGGAAGGGCGCCTGCTTTGCGGGCACCGACAAGCGCGCTACCGACTTCGTCTTCGACGGACCGCGGACGGTCTTTGCCGTCGCCTATCCTGAAAAGGCACTGGATTCCGATTTCGTCTTCCCCCACGCAGGGGAGGGTCTGCCCGTGCCGGGCATTGCGGTGGGTGAAACGCGTTTCGCCTATTTCGCTCACGTTGCCTATCATTCGGGCACGCGCCGTGTGGCGCCCCGACCTGCAGTGGGTTTTGCAGATGGGAGCGTATTTGCGGCGAGTGCCGGGGAGGAGCCGCCCGTATCGGCGCTGATTTCCTTCTCCTGGCTCGAGCACCGCGCGTTCACTGTCCGGGTGCTGATCCCTCCCCGGTTCCGCACGCTGACACCCGAGGACCCCGAAGGTCTCGACACGCGCCGCCGCGTGGCTCAGACTCTCCAACGCTTCAAACCTGCAGGGGTCGAAGTGACCGTCGAATTTGTCGAAAACCGCTGGGAGCTGGGTAAAGGCGTCCTGCTCTCGGGGGAAGCAGAAGATCCCATTGCTGAGTTGCGGGCCGGAACCACGCTGTGGTCCGCGCCGACGAGCGAGAACGCATGAGGTCCCGGAAGGAGTCCTGATCATGGCGATCCATCCCTACGTGCCCAAAGAGGTGAAGGCCGGCGAGCCGGTCACGGCCCAAGGCTGGAATGAAATCGTGAAGGCGATCCTCGCCATCACGCAGTACCTCGAGACCAGTGAGGCCACCAGCCTGAAGGTCAAGGTGACCAACGCCGATGCAGAGCCGCTCCGAACCCGCGTCACGGCGGTCCGAGACGACGGGCTGACCGCCGAGGCCGTTGCCCCGGTCACTCCCGGAGGAGATTTCATCTTCGGCGCGCTGAAACCCGGCTCTTACACGGTGCGAGCCTCAGCGCCCGGCTTCGAGGAGATTTCGGCGCCCGTCACCGTCCCGTCCAGCACGACGATCAGCCTGACCATGAAGGCTTCGGCCGTGAAGATGCCTTCGGTCTTCGGCCTTGAATTGCCGACCGCTCTGACGACCCTCAAGACGGCCCAGATCAACGTGTCGCGGGTGGTGGACGTGGCCGGCCGGGACGTCGCCCCAGCCAATCCCGGGGCGGAGTACAGCACGGCTCCTGTCCTCGTACAACTGCCGGCTGCCGGCGAATACGTTCAACCTTCGATGACGGCCCAGCTCGTGGTGGCCGCACCGCTGGTGGCCGAAGCGGCCGTCGAAATGCCGTCTCTCAGCGGCCTGACCCAGACGGAAGCCCAGAAGGCCCTCGAGAACATGGGGCTGGTGCTCGGGAAAGTGGTCGTCAAACAACCGAAGCAGTTAGGCTGAAAGAACAGGAGGTCGACCCATGGCGACAAAGTCGTTCTCAGCCAGTGACGCCGCCGACAAGACGGTCTTCATCGATCTCACCGAGAAGGCGGCCAAGGCGAAGGTGGTCCGGGAAGGCTACCAGGTCCCTGCGGCCGCCTTCGACAAGAATAAAGCGCAATTCGCATTCGACCAATATGAAATCCTTCCTCAGAAATCCCTGCCGCGCGTGGTGTCCCAAAGCATTCCAGAGGGCACAAAGGTGACCCGGGGCACCGTGGTGGATCTCGTTCTCGTCCCGCGCGCCAGCGTACCCTTCGATATCTTCGACGGTGTCCACGCCGACTTCAAGGGCAAGAACGTCGAGTTCATGACCGAGGGCATGCTGGCCGACGCCAAGACGCGTCAGATTTTTCTCACCTACGAGAACGCGGACGATATCCCCGCGGCCGATAAAGCTTTCCTCCAGGAGCGGTTTGCCAGCAACGAGATCTCGTTGGACGAAGCGGTGGAGGACAAGAGCTTCAAGTCGGCTTACAACACGGCGCGCGGAGCGCTGGCGTTCAGGTAACGGTGAATCATGGCGCAGAAGATTGGCGAAGAGGTCAAACAGATCGACGCCAAGGCCCAGGAAAGCGCAGTGGACGAGGCGATCACGCGGGGCCAGGTCCAGTTGGGCGGCGACTTCCAGTTCGGGATGTTCTTCATCGGTGCGCAGCAGATTGCCAACGGCATCTCCTCATTCTCCCTGCCCGTCACACTGCCGAAGAATGCCGTTGTGCGCCAGTTCGATGTGGCGGTTAGAGCGGCCCGTGCCGGTGCGGCTCTTGCCGCCAACGTCGCCCAGATGCGGGTGAACGACGCCACATCCGCTGCCCTGAGCGGCAACGGGCTCTCGGTGGTCATCGACTTCGGCACCCTGCGCACCGTAAGCGCCGTTCAGGTGGACAATTTGAACCTGGCCATCACCAGGGTGACGCCCTGGACCGGCGCGGGTTTCGCCCCATCGCCGGTATATGCTGCCACACTCAGTTCGGTGCTGGGCCCGGGGAAGAAGCCGGTCACCCACTCGACTCCCTCGCCGCCGTCGGACAACCAGAACGTGGTCCTGCCATCGGAGATACGCACCGAACGTCTCCTGGTGGAGATCCTGGGCAAAGTCTCCGCCGACACGCTGGCGCAGCAGTTGGCAGTCATCCTGCCGGAGCCGCCCGCCGACCTCGAGCTGACCATCGACGGCGGCGCACCGGTGTGGAAATCGCCCGGCCCCGCCCTCGCCGGCACCGACAGCGCCCTTGAGGAAGGCCGCTTCAACAAGGAGAGCGAGCAGCTCGTGAAGCTCGGCGACGCTCTGGCCGCACTTACCGGCGACCCGCTTCAATCCAATGACGTCACCTTCAATCTCGGGCTCACAACCCGGGTGCCGGGGGTTCTCGAGATCAAGCCCAAGACTTCGATACTCCGCCGGGTTTGGCGCTTGAAGTTCGGGTCCGACACGGAGCGGCGACTGGACTTTTCCAGCGAGGGACAGCTCGAGATCCCCATGGAGCTGCCGGCGCCGCCGCAGGGTCAGACTCGGACCATCGAAGAGATCCAGTTCATTGCCGTCGGCAATTTCGGCCCCCAGCGCGTGCTGCCGCCGCTCGGCCCCGATCCGGGAAACCTGGCGGACCTGAACTTTGACCCGGCGCGTGCTGCGCTGGTGCGTCTGGCTCCTGACGGTGTGCTGGCTGAATTGTCCGGAGTGCGTTTGCCGCTCACTGTCGGCGCCGGCGGAGCCGAAGTGCGAGTCGTTTTGTGGAGGAACAAGGGGGCGGGCTTCGAAGAACCTCTCGATGCTTTACCGGGCGGCACGAGTGAGCCCGTGACCCTGGAGGAAGGTGCGGAATCCTGGGTGACCTTCGCCTTCAAGAAACCGGTCAAGCTGGATCCGGTCAATGCGCCCTGGGCCGCGATAATAGTCGCCCGCGGGCAGGTGACCTGGAATCTCGGGCTATCGAGCGGATCTGATGCCCTCTCCAAGAATGTCCTGCGGACGGGCGCCCCGGCAGGCCCCTGGAAGCCGCTGCCACCGGCATTCCTGGACGCCGGCAGTATGCTTGCTCCCTGCCGCGGGAGGCTACGAGCAGTCGGGAACGCCCAGAGGGAGAGTCCCCTGGCGCCGCTGCTGGTGAGCCTGAGCACTTCCAGCCAAGCCGCTACGGCCGTTACACCCGGTGCCAAAGGGGCGGCGTGGAGCATGAAGTTCGCCTCACCCGCCGCCGCTGCTGGAGGCGTTTTGCGCGTGGTGAGCCATCTCGCCGGAACGGTGACGTTCCGCGACATCGACGTGATCTCCAACGTGTGAGGAATTGCTAGCCCCTGAATGCTTGCGAGCAGAGGGTGGAGGGTTATATGGCCGACGATGCAAGAGCGCAGTTTGTCGATGGGCTGAGAGTCACGGCCGATCATCTGCAACATGTGCAGGATCGGCTGCGCGAGGCTGTGCTCGATGTACGGAGATCCATCGGCTTGGGTCGTATCGGGTGGGGTCTGCGCGCCACGCTGAACGACGGCACGGTCTCGGTCGAGGCTGGAGTAGCGTTCGCACCGGGCGGTGTGCGGCTCAATCTGGACACGGCCGCCAATCTTCCCCTCCCCGCAGGAGCCGGGCCGTTCCGTGTCGTGCTGCGCGCCGTGGAAAGCGACCGGCGGGCGCTTCGTGTCGGCAACACGCCGACCTTGTTTACGCTGGTCACAACCCCTGCAGTTGAAGTCGACGACAACAACGCCGTCGGCCCGGATGCACTGGTCATCGCCCGGATTGCAACGGAGAACGACGCGCCGTTGCTGATCCAGGACCCGACGCTCTTTGTTGCTGCCGGCCACCACGCCCATACGGACCAGTTTTCCCAGGATGCCGCTGGACGCTGGCACTATGACGGTCCGGCCGTACAAGGCCCGCGGGGCCCAGCAGGCCCGGAGGGACCAGAAGGTCCGCCGGGGCAGCCCGGCCGCGATGGCCTTCCCGGTGCGGCCGGCCCCGAGGGGCCTCGGGGTCCCCAGGGGGAACCGGGCGTCGCTGGAGCGCCGGGGCTCCCCGGCGAACGGGGGCCGGAGGGACCGCAAGGCCCCCCCGGACCGCAAGGGCCGCGGGGTGAGACGGGTGCTCCAGGGGCCCCGGGTGAACCCGGCCCCCAAGGTATCCAGGGTCCCCCCGGCGAACGGGGTCCCCAGGGGCTCCAGGGACCACCCGGAATCCAGGGTCCCCCCGGCGAACGTGGTCCCCAGGGGCTCCCAGGACCGCCCGGAATCCAGGGTTCCCAAGGACTGCAGGGTCCTCAGGGCATTCAAGGGCCCCAAGGGCCGCCCGGTCGCGGCATCGACGAGAAATGGGGCTTTATCGCCGATATCGGCTGGCCGCACGAGGGCCTTGTGCCTGCTGCAAAAGCTGTCGGGCTGCTGCACGGGCTCAAGATGGCCTTCTCCAAGCCCTTCCACCCTTTGGTGCGTGAGAGAAGTCCGCAAGCCGTGCAGGTTTGGTTTGAGCCGGCCGGCGCCGCGTCTCCCACTGCCCAGAGCGTACCCAAGCAAATCATGGCCCTTCACGGCAAGTTGAGCTACGACGTGCAAAACCTCGCATGGGAGCTTACCGACGATGACACGACTGTCTCGCGGCTGTTTCAGGCCGGCGGCCGCGTCGTCATTCGCGTCCACTGCGGCGTCCTCGGCGATGTGGACAACCGGGCGTTCTCCGCGGCGCAAACGGTACTGGCGCAATGGGAGACGCTCCCAGTACCCGGCGGCATCTTCGAGAGCTGGTTTTTCACAACAGGATAGAAGACCTGACGGTCCGCTGGTCCGGTACTGTCGACCCTCGTGGTGAGATCACCGATTTCCTGAGGGACCTTCCAGAGCTGCAAGGAGAATTCTCGGGCAGGGTGGGCACAAGCGGCAGTGTTGCCCACCGAGAAAGGCAGATTCAGGGCACACTTTGCGCTGGAGTCTTTGACCAACATGTCAAACGGTGATGAATCCAGTCTTCGGGACGATCCCGCGACGAGAGCCAGCAAAGATCTGAGCCAACTGGGCCTCCCGAGCGTGGCTGTTCTCTCGGGTGTCCTCGATGACGCCATCAACTATGCCTCGGACCCCGTGCGCACCGACCCACTGGCGCGCCCCTGGGTCCCCATTGGGCCCCGCAACATCGGAGGGCGCATCCGGACCCTGGCGCAGGATCCCAGGAACCCCAATACGCTTTACGCCGGAAGCGCCATCGGCGGAGTCTGGAAAACCGAAGACGCCGGGGATTCCTGGGAGCCGCTCGATCTTGTGCCAAGACCGGCCGGGGCCGGCAACGCACGGCAAGGCCTGCCCATCGGCGCCATTGCCGTGGCCCAGAGCAATCCGCGCATCATCTATGTCGGCACGGGTGAGCCCACCGGCGTCGCCCACAATGTCCAGAGCGCAGACTACCCGCAGGGTGTGGGCCTGCTCCGCTCCAGCGACGGCGGGGCGACCTGGTCCATCATCGACCACGTCGACACCGGCACGATGCAGGCGCAGCGCTTCGAGCGCATTCTCGTCGATCCCTGGGACCCCGAGCGTTGCTGGATCGCCACACCGCGGGGACTCTTCCGCCGCGAGGCCGGCCCGCCCATCGCCATTTCGCAGGATACGGTGACCGGCACAGGCGCGGCGCCGACCCAGGACGTCACCGACATCGCCATCGACTTCGGCAACCGCTCGGCCGCGGCCGCACCGCCCCAATTCACTGTCTACGCGGCCCTGCGCGGCACCGGGCTGTTTCGCGCCACCTTCAACCGCGCGACGAAAGCCTACGTCGCCCTGCCCGACGGCAGCTTCTGGAAACCGTTGACCGACGGCATCAACGAGGTAGCGCCACAGCGCATCAAGATCGCGCTGTGCGAGCGGCATCCCAGCATTCTCTATGCGATCTTCGAGAAATCCACCCCCGCTGCAGATGCCGGCAAAGCATCCCCCGTCTACCGCTCGGAAGATAGGGGCGATCATTGGACCCAGCAGGCGGCTACCGGTGAAACCTCCAACATAGGCTGGTATGCCTTCTTCCTTGTGGTCCATCCCGAGCGCTCCGAAATCGTGTTTTTCGGCATGATGGACGTGTTCCGCTCCACCGACTCGGGGCGAAACTGGACCAAGGTCCTCGACTGGACGCGTTACACCGCCGATCGAGCCCAGCATGCCGACCAGCACGGTTTCCTGTTCGACGGCCTCGATCCACGCAAGATCTGGATTGGAAACGACGGCGGGATCTCCATGAGCCGCGACCTCGGCAACACCTGGCGCAAGCGCAGCCACGGCATCCTTGCCACCCAGCCCCTCGACATCACTGTCCATCCCACCTGGCCCTTTGTCATGGGGAGTGGCTTTCAGGACAACGGCACGTGGGTAAGCTTCGGCGGCCCGAGCTGGCACTACCTGATGCAGGCCGACGGCGGCGCCATGGGATTCGTGCCCGGCAGTCTCGCCTCGTACTACATCACCTGGCAATACACCACCGCCCGCTCCAACGTCGCCTACTTCGATCCCGCTCTGCCGGCGCCCGCAGCGCCGCCTCTGCCTGTGGCATCGCCCATCGCGCCGCTGCCGAACGGTCCATGGGTAAGCCGTCTCCCGGACCTGACCGCCGCGGCGGGCGCAATGCCTGAGCTGCGTTCTTTCGTCTATCCTCTTAACAGTAATGTGGCCCCGGGAGTGAGCGGACCGTTCGTCGGGGTGCTCGAAGCCCACCCATCCAATGCCAACGAATACCTGGTGGGCTGGACCGGAGGTCTTTACCGCACGACCGATGGAGTCACCTTCGTCCAGCAGGTGGCTCTCGCAGCGGCTGAGGAAGCCACCGCCATAGCCTACGCCCCGACGGCGCCTAACAGTGACTGGTGGCTGGGCTCCGCCGCCGGAAGAGTCTTTCTCACCACCACCGGCGCGGGAGGGTGGGCGCCCATGGCGATACCGGGATTGGCGGGATATGTTTCCGACATAGCCGTCCATCCCCAGAATAACAACATCGTCGCCATCACTATAGCCGCCAATCCCGGGCTCATCTTCATCACCGGCGACCGCGGCACGACGTGGCGGGAGGTCTCCGGCCGCACCGCCGCTCCCAATGGAGTCCCCTCGGCAGGGGCCAACGATCCCCTGCCGCCCGCTCCGTTCACCGCCGTCGCCTTCGACCCTGCCAGTCCCTCATCGGTCAACTCGCCCCAAATCCTTTACGTGGGAACGCTGGCGGGCGTCTATGTCACGCGGGTCGTCGTGGCGCCCATGCCTGTCGGCACCGTCGGCCATCCGGGAGACGCTCCGCCGGTCTGGCTGTCGTTCAATGCGAATCTGCCGCTCCTTCGTGTCACCGACTTTGCGGCCATCGCCGTCCGAGACGGCGTTGGCGTGCTCCAGCAGTCCCGACTGCTCTGCGCCACCATGGGACGCGGGGTTTACCGGTGCGAACTGCTGGGAGCAGGCGACGTGCGGTTGCTGATTCGGGACACATCCTTCGACGACGGCCAGGTTTACCCGGGTGCGCCCGCCCTTGGAAGCGACCCGAGACGGCCTGGAGGCCCCGCACCGACCTTGGCTCGTGCTTTCGATATCCGCGTGGATGCGCCGCCGTTCTCCTTTTTCGAGGAGACCATGGACGGCGTGGAGTTTGACGAAGACCTCATCAACGATACCGCCATTGCCGGTGAGCGCAATCTCGTCTACGTGCAGATCCACCAGACCGGTACCCGCCCGGGCATCAACGATGCGAAAGTGAACCTGTACTACGCCTTCTCGCCCGGGGCGCCTCCCCCTCTGCAAGCCAACTTCTGGGACACGTTTCCGGACGGTGACCCTCCGGCCGCCGGTCCCTGGCATCGGGCAGCACCTCAGAGGATGACGCGCCATTTGGCTCCAGGGCAGCCCGAAGTGATCCGTTTCGAGTGGACACCGCCTGCCGACGCACCTGCACAGGTGGCGTTGCTGGCGCTTTGCACCCAAGCAGCCGACGATCTCAAGAATCCGGTGCCGACCCTCACCATCGACCCCGCCGTTTCACCCAATCTGGTTACCGACCGTCGCGCCGCACTGCGACTGGTCAGCATCCAACCCTTCACAGCGCAGGTCTTCGTCCGGGACGGCGCCGACGACTCCGGCGACCCCGGCGCCCTGGCCTGGGGCGGCCGCAGCGCCGATATCATCCCCCGCGAAAGTGAGGTGGCCAGCCCTGACGACGAGTTCAAGGACCTGGCGGACCTGCGCACCGGCGATACCCTCGTCGGAGGGAAAAAGAACTTCATGTATGTGCGCGTTCACAACCGCAAGAACGTGAAGCTCACCGCCGACGTTGAGCTCTTTCGGGTTCCTTATGACACGCTCCATCAACCGAACACCTGGCAGCAGATCGGGGCCAAGGTTACCGTAACCGATATCCCCGAAAAGGGCTGGAAGTTCGCGCCGAAGATCGAATGGGACGGTCCGCCGCCCGAGGATCCGGGACCCTCGAAGGTGCACCTCATCGTCGCGCTCGTCAGCCGCGCCGGCGATCCCAAACCTGATACGAGCTCGATCACGGACCTCGGTTCCTTCTGGGAGTTCTTTCTCAGAGGAGCACCGGCTAATAATGCCGCCTTGCGCGGCCTGCGCTGGCGCTTTTGAGCACGCGGCATCGGCGCTGCAATATGTAACAGTTTAATCCCTCCCCCCACCGATGGAACAGTAAGGCTGAGCAACTCCGGTGTTCGATCAAGGATTGGGGCAAAACGGTTATCAGTAGTATAGCCGTCTGGGTGTTCTGCGATCAACTGGAGTCTTTATAGAGGGCCGCCTGTGAAAAATTGGGGACATCCTATAGTGCTCCCTGTCAAGTA
>DATKKJ010000068.1 GCA_035543055.1 Terriglobales bacterium
ACTCGCCGCAAGGTGATTCGTGACGTGGAGTTTTCCAGAGCCTCGGTCCTCAACTTCTCTGGCCGACACCACGGTGCTCACACACCGGACAGGAAATCTCTGTCCTTGACAACGCCTTCGCTGTTATCGAGGGGCACCCACCGTCTTGCATGGTCGAGCCTCAAGACTGGGAAGCCCGGGCCACCCGCCCGGCTCTCTTTTCTGTTGGTGAGCGCACCCTCGCAGGAGCACAATGGCTCGTCCCCGGCCCATTCTTCTGCAGCGGCAAGTCCCCGGTTGAATAGTACGGACTCATGGTCAGGAACATCCGGCAACCGAAGGCCATCACCCCGGGAAATCAGCGCTTCAGGAGAATGCCCATGACGCTTCGACGTTGGTTGCTTTACCTGCTGCTGGCTCCGGCGGTCGTATGCGCACAAACGCACGCGCCGGCAGGCCAATCCAAGAAGCAAACGCAAGCGCCCTCTTACGTGGCCCGCTGGGACGCGCAAAACAGCGGGGTCACGGACAACTTGTGCTCGGTCTTCTTTTTCGATCCACAGACCGGCTGGGCCGCAGGCGAGAACAACACCGTGCTGAAAACCACCGACGGCGGCGCCACCTGGAAGCGGATGACGGAGCGCACGGAAAGCGGGCGTTGCGCCGAGATCGTATTCTCCGACGCCAACAACGGATGGCTGAACACCGGCGATCTGCTCCTGTACACCTCCGACGGCGGCGATACCTGGCGGCCGGCGGCGGCGCTGGGACAGTCTGGCGGCTTCGGCGTAGGGACGATTGTCGGCCCAGCGCGTTATCAAGTGTCCCTCACCCACGTTTTTCGCAGCGAGGACGGCGGACGCACCTGGACCCCTTTGCCGGGTAACCTGGACCATAACAACTATCGCGCCATCTCCTTCTCGGATGCGGAGCACGGCTGGCTGCTGGCGCAGCCCGATACCATCTCGCTGACCACGGACGGGGGGCGGACGTGGACTGACGTTCCGCAGAAGATCTCGCAGCGCACGGTGAGGGTCAAATTCGTGGACGCGGTCACGGGCTGGGCTTTCGGCCCGGACGGCACCACCATGCTGGGCAGCACCGATGGCGGCAAGACCTGGACCAGCGAATACACCGGCCTGGCTTCCTACGATGCTCTGGGCGATATGGATTTTCGCGATGCCAAGAACGGATTCGTGCTCTCCGGCAACGGCCAGGTCATCGCGACCACCGACGGGGGCAAGCACTGGCGCCAGATCGGGAAGCTGGTGCTGGGGATCAACGGGCTTTCCTTCCCCGATCCCAGTCATGGGTGGGTGGTCGGCAACAAGGGATATGTCAGGCACTATCACTTGGTGAAGGCCGAAGCGCGCGGTGGGCAGCCAAGCCGGTGAAACCGAGGCGCAGTCTGCTGGCGAAGGTGATGCGCAACCGATTCGTGTGGCTCTGTGTCCCCTTCGTCCTCGCCGGAGGGACTTGTCTGGCGGTCAGTGTGAGCCTCTTCGGGCTCGAATGGCAGTACCACTCCAGTGCGCGAAAAACTGACGGCACTGTCCTTAACAAATGGCGGAGCGCGAGTGGTCCAAGTGGCAGCGTTGGAGGAACGACATCGAGGGGCTCCGGGCCAAGCGGCAGCGGGGTCGCCTATACGATCCGCTATCAATACCACACGGCATCGGGAAGCATCTGGCAGGATGAAGACGACGTCGGCCCCTCGTATTGGAACAGGCTCCAACCCGGGGATTCTCTCAATGTCTATTACCTCCCGAAACGTCCTGGTCACAGCCGGGTATGGCTCGGGATGCGCTGGCTCTGGCCGCTGATCCTCCTCTTGGTCGGCGGACCGATGACGTTTATGGGCGTGGTGTTCGAGTTCCTGATCGTCGCAGACCTGCGGCGAAAACATGGGAAGCACGCACCATCGTTGCGGCCGATGCCGACCGGCTAACCGCGGAGCCCGCCCATCGCGGCGAAAACCGCGCCGCGATGAACGGGGCACCCACCGTCTCGTATGGTCGAGACCTAAGGCTGGGAAGCCCGGGCCACCCGCCGTAACGGTGTCATCCCGAACGGCTCGTAGCCTTGGGCTTCAGCCCAAGGTTCATGAGAGCCCTCCTCAAGAGAGTGTCATCCCGAACGGTTTCAACCGTGAGGGACCTGCTTTTCTTCCAGCACCTCAGCTGCCATCTTCCCCGCGCAGTCGGCTCAGCGAGTTGCGGCGATAGGTGTGTTGTTTGGCCCCAGTGGGTGTGGGCTCTCGGGCTACACAGCCGATCAAAACCCACCACAGAGACACAGAGGAGGAACGCTCTTCAGGTCTGTCATCCTGAGCGAGGGCGCACGCCCGAGTCGAAGGATCCCTACTCCGTCTCGATCGCACCATGGTGCGGGCAGACACTCCGGAGAAAGAGGCAGCCCGCGTCAGCGGGCGTTTGAATGTAGCCCCGGGCGCAAGCCCGGGGTAGGCGTAGATAGGGGTTATTCAGCGGGCGTAAGAAGCTTGCCTCCCGCCCATCGCGTCCCATGATAGTCAATAGCGGCCACTCCACCCTGGCCCTAACATGAACACGCCTTGCGTGCGCCAAAATCCTACGTCGCGTGGATGAACCAGCACATCGGCTTCAATCCAAGGTCGCAGGCGAACTCGAACGCGCTTTGCGACTTCGTGATGGCCGACCTGCGTGAATCCTGCCCTGCCTTCGCTGCGAATCTAGACGCAAAACGGTTGACACCGACCAAGAATGCCGACGTATGGACGCGAGTCGCGTGCCGGAACGTGGATCTAGTTTTTCTGGACGCGGAAGCGAAAACAGCGCGAGCTGCGGTCGAGAACAAAACAATCATGACGGCGCACGGCAAAGCGCGCTGGAATCGGTACGGCGACCTCATCGCGTACTGCAACCACATGCACAACCACCGGCCCGATTGCATCGCAAGTGCCATCGTCATCGTGAACTGTTCTCCCGCCTACGAGAACCCTGATGCGTTCGCGAAGGGATTGATGAGGCCAAAGTTCGACATGGCGAAAGTCGTGAAGGACACCGTGAAGATATTTGCTGGCGTGCCTCTCCGCACGTCGGCTGACGAGCCGAACGACCAACCGGAGGCAATCGCGGTGGTGGTCGTAGACTACGATGGCCAGCATCCAGCCAAGTTAGTGACCGGAGACCTCTCGCCCCAGGCGGACAGCCCGATCCACTACGAGAGTTTCATCAAAAGAACCTGTGACCTGTACCGAGCCAGGTTTGGCCGCCACTAGTTCGCGGGTCAGACGGCAGTTGCTCTCTTCTTCGAGGAGGATGTTCTTCCACGCAGGTGGGTGTTGACCTGCACGGCGCTGAACAGGCGGTTTGTGCTGTTCGATAGCCGGGTGACCGCGATGTCGAAGTAGTGCTCATCCACTTCGATGCCAATGCTGTTTCGGCCCCACGTCGCGGCAGCAACGCTTGTCGTGCCAGTACCAAGAAACGGGTCGAGCACGGTATCCCCGACGAAGCTGAACATCCTGACCAATCGTTCGGCGATTTCTAGGGGGAATGGTGCAGGATGATGTTTGGTGGACGCGCCGGTGACATCTGACCATATTTGCTGGAACCACTTCTGATGGTTGTCCGCAGAAATCAGGCTAAGGATGCGTGTGTTCACGGAGGGCTTCCGATACGCCCCCGGTTTCCGCTCCATAAGGATGTACTCCACATCGTTCTTGACGACGGCATTCGGTTCATAAGGCTTGCCGAGAAAGCCCGCAGACCCGTTCTCAACTTCGTGCTTAGCATTGGCGATCTTGTACCAGAGGATGGGGGCCAGATTGTCAAAGCCGATAGCGCGGCAGTGCTCTTGAATCGAAGCGTGGAGCGGCATGACCATGTGCCGCCCGCCACTGCTGCGGCGGGAGAGGCAAACATCTCCGACCACCACGATCAACCGTCCACCGGGAATAAGCGCCCGCCAGCACTCACGCCACACTTTGTCAAGTTCGAGCAGGAAGCGGTCGTAGTCTGCGACAAAACCAAGTTGTCCCTCGGACTTGCGGTACTCCTTAAGTGTCCAGTAAGGCGGTGACGTGACCACCAAATGCACGCTGTCTGATGGCAGCTCTGCGATACGGCGCCTCGCATCGGCGAGATGGAGGTCGTGAACGGTCGGAATGTGCGCGGCCGCAGCGTCAATCAGCGCCGTCAGACTCCGATCTTTGGCTATGCGCGGCAGGTCGGTCTGCGGGTTCGAAAGGTTCCGCAGTTCGCGGGGGATGAACTCGTCATGTCCGGCAATTGTCGAACTGACGTGGATGCTGTTTGCCGTGGTGCTTGCGGTCATCGTATACAGACTCTTTGTTCACTTTACCACTTTCTATCTGCCTGTAGGCCCCATCGATGATGAGAGGTTTCGCCGCTCCGGGCGGGAGAGCGCTAGCTGCTTCTGCCCGCATGGATCCCCAGGCTCCTTTTGCTCCCTTGCGCTCACCTCAGGGCAGGCTATTCGGGCTTGCCGGGCTCGGCTTGTGCGTGGATGTCCAAGCCAATCCTCCGGGTGTCATCGTGGACGTCGCCGGTGAGGGTGCGCCAGCCCTCGCGGTACCGTTCAAATTTTCCCCGGCTGTTCGCCACGGTTGGATACAGCCAGATGTTGCTACTTCGGATGTCCCACTCAGGGATCACATACCAGACATCCAGCGGCGCGACGTACGCCACCAGCACGTCATATGCCTTGCGCTTGCCCGGCGATCGCCTCCCGCCCAGAAGCCAGTACCTCTGTGCCGCCATTACCTTCCACGCCGACTTCACTTGCACCCGGAAGGTTCCTAGCCGGCTTTCTATGTGGAAATCGAACCCCTTGTTGTCGCCGTACGGCTTGCTGATCGCCAATCCCAATGCCTGGGCCTTGACCACGAAGATGGCCTCCGCCAGCTCGCCCTTCGCCTTGGCGTTGGCCCAGCGGGGAAAGCGGAGTTTGCGCGGTTGGGAGGGCATTGCTCATTCTCGCGCTTTTGGCGATGGCCGGCAGTGACCGGCGTCACGCTCGGGCTCACGCCCTCGTGTAGGTCGTGCCGCCCCGGAAGGGGTTCGGGACTGACTCCCGAACCTGGGCTGAAGCCCAGGCTACCGGTGCCGCCCCTGAAGGGGGCTTGGGAAAAACAAAGCGGCGCTGTTGAACCCCCCGCCTAAAGGCGGGGGCTTCCACCAAGGGGCTTCCACCAATAAGAAGCAGGTCCCTCGGGGCTAAAGCCCACTCGGGATGACACTCTTGTTCCCAGGAGCTTGTGCTATGGGGATCTATCAACCGTTGCGGGTGAATACTGTGCCGCGTGACCGCCATCACTGCCGAGGACTTCAACCAGCACTACCGTTTACTCAGCTTGGGAGCGAACTCGGGCCGGCCGCCAGGAGAGGCCGCCCATGCAAGCCACACTGTCCCATTACCGTGTACTGGAGCAAGTCGGGGCCGGCGGGATGGGTGTGGTGTATCGTGCGCACGATGAGCGCCTCGACCGCGACGTCGCTCTGAAGGTCCTCCCCGCCGGGGTCCTGGCTGACGAGGCCGCCCGCAAACGCTTCCGCAAAGAAGCCCTTGCTCTGTCCAAACTGAACCACCCCAACATCGCGACGGTCCACGATTTTGATACCCAGGACGGCACCGACTTCCTGGTCACCGAGTACATCCCTGGCCTGACCCTCGATTCCATGCTGGCGTCCGGCCCGCTGCCGCAGAAGGAGGTCGTGCGCCTCGGGATACAAATGGCCGAGGGACTGGCTGCGGCGCACGAGCAGGGCATCGTCCATCGTGACCTGAAGCCGGCGAACATCCGCGTGACTCCCGACGTGCGTCTCAAGATCCTTGATTTCGGGCTGGCCAGGATCCTGCACCCCGACCTCACCCCCACGGCGGTCACTGCCGACAGTCTCACGGAAACCAAGGCCGTCATTGGGACGCTGCCGTACATGTCGCCTGAGCAATTGCGCGGCCGGCCGGCGGATGCCCGCAGTGACGTCTGGGCCTTCGGGGTCGTCCTCTATGAGATGGCGGCAGGGGTGCGGCCCTTCCGGGGCGAGACCGGGTTTGAGTTGAGTTCCGCCATCCTGAGCCAGCCTCCGCCGCCGCTGCCCTCACAGGTGCCGATGGAGTTGCAGGCAGTGATCGGGCGCTGCCTGCAGCGGGAGCCGGCCCGGCGCTACCAGCGGGCGGGTGAGCTGCGGGCGGTGCTGGAGGCGATCCAGAGCGGCACCGTGGCCCCTTGGGCGTCCTTGCGATTGCGCCTGGCACGCCGGCTCTGGCTGGTGCTGTTCGCTGTCCTAGTGCTCATGGCCGCGGTGCTGGCGGGACTTGATGCCGGCGGCCTGCGCAGCCGCTTGTTGGGAAAGACCGCGACCCCGATGCGCACGATCAGGCTGGCCGTACTTCCGTTCGCGAACCTCACCGGCGACCCACAGCAGGAGTACCTGAGCGATGGCTTGACCCAGGAATTGATCGCGCAACTCGGGCGCTTGCATCCCGGGAGCCTCAGCGTCATCGCCCGCACCTCCGTCATGCGCTACAAGCAGACCGATAAGCCCGTGGATCTGATCGGCAGGGAGCTCGGAGTGGACTACATCCTGGAGGGCAGCGCGCGCCGGGAGGCGAGCCGAGTGCGCATCACCGCAGAGCTCATTCAGGTGCGCGATCAGACCCAGCTCTGGGCCGAGACTTACGAGCGCGAGTTGGCCGGCATCATGGCCCTGCAAAACGAAGTCGCGCGCAAGGTTGCCGGCTCGCTGACCATCACTTTACTTCCTGGCGAGCGAGCCCGCCTGGCGAATGTCCGCGTGGTCAACCCGGAGGCATACGAGGCGTATCTCCAGGGCCTGCACCACTTTTACAAACTGACGCCGGGCGATCTGGACAGTGCCCAGCAGTACTACGAGCTGGCGCTGCAGAAAGATCCGAATTTCGCCCTTGCCTATACAGGTCTCGCCTTGGTCTGGGCCGGCCGCAACCAAATGGGGATCATGTCACCGACGGAGGCCGCGCCGAAGGCGAACGCGGCCGCGCTGAAGGCGGTGGCGCTGGACGATACGCTCGCAGAAGCGCATTACGCACTTGCCGCCGTCAAGACCTGGCAGGTTTGGGACCTGCCGGGTGCGCAGCCGGAGTGGAAGCGGGCCATCGAGCTCAACCCGAATTTCCCGGACGCCCGGGCCTTCTACTCGCACTACCTGAGTATCATGGGGCGTCCGCAGGAGGCGGAGCCGCAGATCTTGCGTGCCTTGGAATTGGATCCGTTCAACGCTTTCTTTCAGAGTCTCTACGCAATGGATCTGCTGTACCTGCGCCGCTATGACGACGCCATCGCGCAGGCCCGCAAGGCCCTGCGCACGGCGCCCGATGCTCCCGTCGCCCATAACGCTCTGTGGATCGGTCTCTTCCTCAAGGGAATGTACAAAGAGGCTTTCCTGGAAGCGAAGGCGAACTTTCCCGGCGACCGTGAGCTCGAAGAGGCTTTCGATCGCGGCTATGCGGAAGGGGGTTACCCCCTCGCGATGCGGCGCGGTGCAGACCTACTGGCGGCGCGCTCGCGCAAGGCTTACGTCAGCCCCACGTTCGTGGCAGGACTGTATCTCGCCGCCGGCGACAAAGACCTCACCCTGCAATGGCTGGAAAAGGCCTTTGAAGTCCGTGAACCCAACCTGCCTTACATCGGTACGCCCGATTACGACAGTGTGCGGTCCGACCCCCGCTTCCAGGACCTCCTGCGGCGCATGAAGCTTCCGCGATAGCGTCCGGATTGCGACGCCCGGGGATGAGTAGATTCCCGAACCGGCAACGGGTCAGCCACTCTTCCCATATCGGCGCGGAGCAAATCTGTCGCCGCTCTGGCCCCTATCTTCCCCGGGCAAGCGGCTCAGTGAGTTGCAGCCCCTCCCCGCCGGCTCCGGCCCGGCACGGAAAATGCACTGGCGCTAGTGCCCCCTTCCCAAAATCACGGAGGGAGAGGCGCATGAACACCATCCTAGTTGCCGACGATGAAGACAGTCTGCGGCTGCTGATCCGCACCACCCTGGAGAACGCGGAGGTCACCATCCTGGAGGCCACGGATGGGATCGCGGCCCTGGAGGTGGCGCGGCGGGAGCTGCCCGACCTGATCCTGCTGGACTGGATGATGCCGGGCAAGACCGGGCTCCAGGTGGCGCGCGAGTTGCGCGCCGACCCGCGCACCGCCGCCATCGCCATTCTGATGCTGACCGCCATGGGCCAGGAGAAGGACCGCAAAGCGGGGCTGGCGGCGGGGGTGCAGGCCTTCCTGGTCAAGCCCTTCAGCCCGCTGGAGCTGCTGCAGCGGGTGCAGGAGGTGCTGAAGGTGGCCCAATTCTGCCGCGGGGAGCGGAATGAAAGCGCCGGCGAGCGAGATCGAAAAACGGCTTGAGGCGGTGCAGGCGCAACTGCACCTCTACGCCCGCGACCTGCACCAGGTGGTGCAGTCGGAGCACGACAAGAGCGCGCAGCTGCAGTCGGTGAACCGCCAGCTGCAGGCCTACGCCCGCGACTTCCGCACCTCGTTCCTGGCCGAGCAGCAGAAGGCGCGGGAGCTGGAGCGGGCCTACCACGACACCGTCCTGCGGCTGGTCAAGGCCATGCGCTACAAGGACGACGAGACCGGGGAGCACATCGTCCGCCTGAGTCACTGCTGCAAGCTGGTGGCGCTGCACCTGGGCTGGGAGCCCGGGGCGGCGCAGATGCTGTTCGACGCCTCCCCCATGCACGACGTGGGCAAGATCGGGGTCCCGGACGCCATCCTGCAGAAGGCGGGGCCGCTGAATCCCACCGAGTGGGAGATCGTGAAGCGGCATCCGGGGATCGGGGCCAGCCTGTTGCAAGGCTCGCCGTCGGCGCTGCTGGAGATGGCGCGGGCCATCGCCCTGGGGCACCACGAGCGCTGGGACGGCAGCGGCTATCCCAGCGGGGCGCGGGGAGAGGAGATCCCGGCGGCGGCGCGCATCGTCATGCTCAGCGACCAGTATGATGCGCTGCGCACCCGCCGGCCGTACAAGCCCGCCCGGCCGCACGCCGAGGCGGTGGAGGTGATCCTCAACGGGGACGGCCGTACCCTGCCGCAGCACTTCGATCCGGCGCTGCTGCAGGCGTTCCGCGAAATCCATCCCCGCCTGGAGGGAATCCATGCGCGATTTGCCGATTAGGGTTGTCAGCGAAGCGCAGCCGCCGGCGCATGAAGCGGAGTACCGCCGCCTGCTGGATGTGCTGGACGTGCTGCCCGCGTACGTGATCCTGCTGACGTCCGACTACCACGTGGCTTTCAGCAATCGCGTTTTCCGCGAGCGCTTTGGAGAATCGCAGGGGCGCCGCTGCTACGAGTTCCTCTTCCAGCGCGACCAGCCGTGCGAGATCTGCGAAACCTACAAGGTGCTGCGAACGATGTCGCCGCTGGAGTGGAAGTGGCAGGGGCCCGACGGCCGGGACTACGACATCTACGATTTTCCCTTCCCGGACGCGGACGGCTCCACGCTCATCCTGGAAATGGGGCTGGATGTCAGCGAACGCAAGAAAGCGGAGAAACAGGCGCGCAGCGCCTCCCGCCATGCCCGCAATCTGATCGAAGCCAGCCTCGATCCGCTGGTGACGATCAGCCAGGCGGGCAAGATCATGGACGTGAACCACGCCACCGAGGAAGTGACCGGCGTCTCGCGGGAGGAGCTGATCGGAAGCGATTTCAGCGATTACTTCACCGACCCGAGCGAAGCCCGCCGCGGCTACGAGCAGGTGTTTGACCGGGGTTTCGTGCGGGATTATCCGCTGGCGATCCGCCACCGGGAGGGACGGGTGACCGAGGTGCTGTACAACGCCACCGTTTTTCGCAACGAAGCGGGGGAAGTGGAGGGGGTGTTCGCAGCCGCGCGCGACATCACCGAACAGAAACGTGCGCAGCAGGCCCTGAAAGCGAGCGAGGCCCGCTACCGATCCCTGGTACTGGCCACGGCACAGGTGGTTTGGACCACGAATGCGGAGGGGAAGGTTGTCGGCGATATGCCCATGTGGCGGGCCTTCACGGGGCAGAGCGAAGTACAGATCCAGGGCTGGGGGTGGATCGAATCGCTGCATCCCGAAGACCGCGCCCGAACCGCCGAAGTATGGTCCGATGCGGTGAAGAACAAGCTCCTGTACCAGATTGAGTACCGCATGCGCCGGAGTGACGGAGTGTACCGCGATGTGGCTGTGCGGGGCGCGCCTGTGCTTGACCGCGACGGAAGCATCCGCGAGTGGGTGGGAACCTGCACCGACATCACCGAACGGAGGGGCGCGGAGAGGGAGCTTTACCGCCTCAACCGCGCGCTGCGCACCCTGAACCGCTGCACCGAGGCGGTCGCCCGGGCGGACGACGAGCCGGGGCTGTTGCGCAGCGTGTGCCAGATCGTGGTGCAGGACGGCGGATATCCCCTGGCCTGGGTCGGGTACGCCGAGCAGGACGAAGCCAGGACGGTACGGCCGGTGGCGGTGGCCGGCTGCGGCGCCGACTACGTGCGCAACGCGCGCATCACCTGGGCGGACACGGAGCGTGGCCGCGGCCCGACGGGAACGGCCATCCGCAGCGGCGTTCCTTGTTACATTCCGGAGATCACCTACGACCCGCGCTTCGGTCCCTGGCGGGAGGCGGCGCAGCGTCACGGCTACGCTTCGGTCCTGGCGGTGCCGCTCAAGGAAGGAGAACGGAGCTTCGGCGCGCTGAACCTCTACGCTCCCGAAGCCAACGCCTTCGACGACGAAGAGCGCTCCCTGATGCTGGAACTGGCGACCACGCTGAGCCATGGCATCCTGGCCCTGCGCGCCCAGCGGGAGCGCGACCGGGCGGCGGCCGAACTGAGGGAGCTGAACGAGACCCTGGAGCGTCGCGTGGCCCAGCGGACGGCGGAGCTGGCCGCCTCCACCGAGGAGATGGAATCGTTCACGTATTCCGTGTCCCACGACCTGCGGGCGCCGCTGCGCCACATTGACGGCTTTTCCAAGGTGCTGTTGGAACAGTACGGCGGGCAGCTCGACGATCTCGGACGGCACTACCTGGAGCGTATCCGCAGCGGCACGCAGCACATGGGACGGTTGGTGGATGACCTGCTGAACCTCTCCCGCATCGGACGCGCCAGCCTGCACCTGGAGGATGTAGACCTGGGCCAGTTGATGCGCGACCTAGTGGACGAACTCCGCAGTGAGGCCGCGGGGCGCACCATCGACTGGCGCATCGGCGCGTTGCCGGTGGTCCGCTGCGACCGCAACCTCATGCGCCAGGTCATGTTCAATCTTCTCTCCAACGCCATGAAGTTCACCCGTGACCGCATTCCAGCCGTGATCGAGGCCGGCTGCGACGGGGGAGAGATCTTCGTGCGCGACAACGGGGTGGGCTTCGACCCGCGGTATGCGGACAAGCTCTTCGGGGTCTTCCAGCGGCTGCACCGCACGGAGGATTTCGAAGGCACCGGCGTCGGCCTGGCGACCGTCCGGCGCATCCTGCGCAAACACGGCGGCGACATCCGCGCCGAGGCCGCCCTCGGGCAGGGCGCGACCTTCTACTTCAACCTAGGCCCGCCGGAGGCCATCTCCGAGCGTGCCGTGATGGAGGAATCCCATGCTGCTTAAAGAGAACGAGATCCTGCTGGTGGAAGACAACGACGCCGATGTCGAGCTGACCCTGCTGGCACTGCGCGGGGAGAATATCTGCAACAAGATCCAGGTGGTCCGCGATGGGGCCGAGGCGCTGGATTTCCTCTTCTGCCGCGGGCCCTATGCCTCGCGGGTCGGCGCTGCTCTGCCCAAACTGGTGCTGCTGGACCTCAAGCTGCCCAAAGTGGATGGTTTGGAAGTGCTGCGCCAGCTCAAGCAGAACCCGCAGACCCAGATCATCCCGGTGGTGATCCTGACCGCCTCGCGGGAGGAGAGCGACCTGCTCAAGGGATACCAGCTGGGCACCAACAGCTATATCCAGAAGCCGGTGGATTTCGGCCAGTTCCGCGAGCGGGTGAAGCAGCTGGGGCTGTACTGGCTGGTGGTGAACCAGGTGCCGGAAGCGCGAGCCGTGGAGTGCGCTGCGTGAGTTGCGCGGCAGCCATGCCGGAGCAGGGCCGGCACCTGCGGGTGCTGTGCCTGGAGGATGTTCCGGAGGACGCCGAACTCTGCGTCCTGGCACTGCGCCAGGCGGGCTACAAGGTGGAGTACCGGGTGGTCGCCGACCGGGCCGGCTTCCTGCGCGAGGTGCGGTCGGGGCAATTCGACATCGTCCTCGCCGACTACACGCTCCCGGGATGGACCGGGCTCGGGGCCTTGCACGAGCTGCGCACCGCCGGCAGCGATCTGCCCGTGATCATCGTGACCGGATCGCTGGGCGACGAGACCGCGGTGGAATGTCTCAAGCAAGGCGCCAGTGATTACGTGCTGAAACACCGGCTGGTGCGGCTGCCCTTCGCAGTCGAGCAGACCCTGCGGACGCGCGACCTGCAGCGCGAGCGGCTGACGTGCGAACGCGAGCGGGAACACCTGCTGCACGACCTGGCGGAGCGGGAGCGCAAGTACCGCGAACTGTTCGAACTGGCCAACGAGGCCATCCTGATCTTCGAGCCCGAGGACGAGACCATCCTGGAGGCGAATCCCTGCACCTGCGAGACCTACGGGTTCACGCACGCCGAGCTGGTCGGCACGAGCCTGAAGCGGCTGACCCGGGATGTGGCGCGGGGCGAGCGCCAGATTGCAGACCTGCTGACAGCCGGCCGCTGCCG
Source organism: Terriglobales bacterium (assembly GCA_035543055.1). Classification (NCBI taxonomy): domain Bacteria; kingdom Pseudomonadati; phylum Acidobacteriota; class Terriglobia; order Terriglobales; species Terriglobales bacterium. The sequence continues at coordinate 12,729 of DATKKJ010000068.1, forward strand.
GAACTTCGAGAGCGAACACTTCCGGAAAGACGGCACGCCGATCCACATGCTGGTGAGCTCGAAGGTGATCGAGTACGGCGGGCGGCAGGCGGTGCTGACCGTCAACCGCGACATCACCGAACTGAAGAACGCGCAGGATGCCTTGCGCCGCGCCCATGACGGACTGGAACGCCGAGTGGAAGAGCGGACGGCCGAGCTGGCGCGGGTCAACGCCGAGCTGACCCGGGCCCGCGACGAGTGGCAGAGCACCTTCGACTGCATGTCGGACGCGATCACGGTGCACGACGCCGCGTACCACATCCTGCGCTGCAATCGCGCCTTCCGCGAGATGTTTCCCGGAGCCGATCTACGCTCCGCCAAGTGCTACGAGCTGGTGCACGGGACCGCGCAGCCGCCCGAGAATTGTCCCATGGCGCACACCCTGGTCTCGGGGCGGTCGGAATACTGCGAGATGTTCGAGCCACACCTGGGCAGATACATCTGCGTGCGCACCGATCCCATCCTCGACGCCGAGGGGAACCTGGGCGGCATCGTACACGCCATCAGTGACATCAGCGGGCGCAAGGAGATCGAGCGCATGAAGAGCGACTTCGTGGCCACGGTCAGCCATGAGCTGCGCACCCCCCTGACCTCGCTGCGCGGATTCGTCGAGCTGATGTTGAAGCGCGACTATCCCGCGGAGAAGCGCCGGGAATTCCTGGGGATCATCCTGCGCGAGAGCCAGCGGCTGACCGAGCTGGTGAATGACGTCCTGGACCTGCAGCGGATCGAGTCCGGACAGCAGACCTTCCGCTTCGAGCCGGTGTCCCTGGCCGAGGTCATGCAGCACACGGCGGACGTGTTCGGCGGCGCCGGCGAAGCGCATCCCATCTCGATCGACATCCCGCCCGACATCCCCCTGGTGTTCGCCGACCCCGAGCTGCTGCGCCAGGTGATCAGCAACCTGGTGTCAAACGCCTTGAAGTACTCGCCGGAAGGCGGGGCGGTGCGCATGGGGGCGCGGGCGGAGCCCGGCCAGGTGCTGGTGTGGGTATCCGACGAGGGCATCGGCATTCCCCGCGAGCTGCTTTCCAAGATCTTCTCGAGGTTCTATCGGGTGGACAACACCGCCACCCGCAAGATCGGGGGAACCGGACTGGGACTGGCGCTGGTGAAGGACATCGTGGAGGCGCACGGGGGCAAGGTCTGGGCGGAGAGCGAAGTGCGCCGGGGCAGCACGTTCTATTTCACGCTGAAGGTCGCAGCAGAAGAAGACATCGCCGCCTGAGCCCCGGCCCCGAGCGCGCAGACGTCCCTGCTCGCCGGCCGTTCACGCCGTTTCGCCGATGGCGGGGACCCCCGCGCGTCAGGCGCTGCGCTTTCCCCGGACCTCGGCCTCGGCGCGGAACCAGTATTCCTGGTCGCGGCCTTCCTGCCGGCCGTCCTGCTCGTACAGTTCGTAGGCGCGCTGGCGGATCCGGTCTTCGATGTCCCCGTCGGCGTGGAACGCCGCAGGAGCTACCACCACCGGCCGCTTGGCGGCGGTGTCGGCGGTTTTCCTGCTGCCTATCGTCCGGACGTTGGAACCGTTCTTGCCGCTGAAAGCTTTGGCCATCTTCGACTCACTCCTTAAGGATCATCGCTGCCGCCCTCGCGGGCGATCATGAATAACCGAATTGTAAAACGAAATGCTGTGGAAGGTATGCCGACGGGCACAGTTTTCATGCACTTTTTATGATGCAGCGCATCGGGTTTCCTCAGTGAAAGTCGTGGGAGCTGGTTTCCGCGGCGGTGATGCGCAGCGGCAGCACCCGCTCGGCCTTGACCGAGATGACACGGTCCAGGTTCTGGAGCACGCCTTCCACCAGCAGGAACTGCTCGCTGACCAGCAGCAGGCGATTTTTCTCGAACAGGTCGGGCGTGATGATGGCGTTGGCGATACCGGTCTCGTCCTCCAGGCTGAGGAAGACGAAGCCATGCGCCGTGCCCGGCCGCTGACGGGCGATGACGCATCCGGCGGCGCGCACCCTTTGCCCGTTGGGGACCCGCTCCAGTTCGCCCGCCGGGCGCACTCCCAGCTTTTTCATTGCGCTGCGACGGTAGGCCATGGGGTGCGGGCCTACGGTCATGCCGGTGCCGCGGAAATCCGCCACCAGTCGCTCTTCCGGGGTCATCGGCAGCAAGGGCGACGGCGCCTCAGGTTCCGGCAGCCCCTCGAGCAGCGGGCCGGCCGGGCGAGTGGCGCGCTCCACCTGCCAGAGGGCGTCGCGGCGATGAAAACGTTTCGCGTTTCGGGTTTCACGTTTCACGTGGGGGAACCCCTCCTTGCGCGAAACGTGAAACGAGAAGCTTGAAACGTCTTCTCCGATGGAGTTCAGGGCGCCGATCTCGGCCAGCATCTGCAACTCGGTCTTGCGCAGCTCGGGGACGCGCCGCGCCAGCTCGTCGAGGGAGGCGAAGGGCCGCAGCTTTCTTCGCTCCACGATCGCCCGGGCCGCTTCTTCGCGCAGTCCTTTGACGTAGCGCAGGCCGAGGCGGACGGCGAATTCCCTCGTTTCACGTTTCACGTTTCGCGTTTCGCGCGCATCTTCCGGACGGGAAACGTGAAACGCGAAACTTGAAACGTCTTCTAAAGTGCACGGCCAGTCTGACTTCAGCACATCGATGGGCTTGAATCTCAGCCCGTGGCGCTGCGCGTCCTTGACCACGGTGGAGGCGTGATAGAAGCCCATGGGCTGGTTGTTGAGCAGGGCGGCGGTGAAGGCGGCCAGGTAGTGCGTTTTCAGCCAGGCGCTGGCGTAGGCCAGCAGCGCGAAGCTGGCGGCGTGCGATTCCGGGAACCCGTAGAGCGCGAACGAAGTGATGGACTGGATGATCTGCTCCTGGGCGGCGGGCGCGATGCGGTTGCGCGCCATGCCCAGGCGCAGCTTGACCTCGATGTCGCGCATGCGCGCCTCCGAGCGCTTGAAGCCGAAGGCGCGGCGCAGGTCCTCGGCCTCGCCGCCGGAGAAGCCGGCGGCGATCATGGCCATGCGCAGCAACTGCTCCTGGAAGAGGGGTACGCCCAGGGTCCGCGCCAGTACCGGCTCGAGCGACGGATGCGGGTAGGTGACCGGTTCGCGCCCCTGCCGCCGCTTCAGGTACGGGTTCACCATCTGGCCCACGATCGGCCCCGGGCGGATGATGGCCACCTGCACCACGATGTCGTAGAAGCGCTTCGGGCGCAGGCGCGGCAGGCACGACATCTGCGCCCGGCTCTCGATCTGGAACATGCCGACGGTGTCCGCCTTCTGCAGCGCTTCGTACACCGCCGGATCGTCCTCGGGCAGATGGGCGAGGCTGACGTCTTCGCCGTAGGCGCCTTTGATGAGCGTCAGGCAGTCTTCGAACACCGCCATCAT
>DATKKJ010000069.1 GCA_035543055.1 Terriglobales bacterium
ACCGGCATCATCCGCGAGGCGGTGTGGGACCAGTTCTACGCGGCGATGCCAAAGGCGTCGCCGGCGCAGCGCCGCCGCGGGATCGAGTTGGCGCTGCAGGAGGCGCGCGAGTGGGGCCTGACCTCCGTCCAGGACAGCATCACCGCCGAAGACGACCCCAGCGAATGGAGCGACTTCCTCCTCTACGAAGACCTGCAAAGGGAAGGCAAGCTCACGGTGCGCATCACACGCTGGCTGAGTTTCCACGAACCGGCGGACACGCTGGTCAAGCACCGCGCCCATCACCCCCAGGACGACCCCATGCTACACACCGGCATGGTGGGCGAGGTCTATCTCGACGGCTCGCTGGGTTCGCGCTCGGCGGCTCTGCTCCAGCCCTATAGCGACGATCCCGGCAACACTGGCATCGTCCGCATGGAGCAGGGCGTGATGAACGACAAGGCCGCGGAGCTCGCCCTGCAAGGATTCCAGGTCGGCTTCCATGCCATCGGCGACCGCGGCGCGCAGATGGCGCTCGACGCCATCGCCCAGGCGGAGGTGCGCTACAACTGGCGCAACCAGAGCTCGGCGGAGGGTCGCCGCGGCAATCAGTTACGCTTCCGCATCGAGCACGACCAGGTGATCGACCCGGCGCAGATCAGCCAGTTCGCAGAGCTGGGTGTGATCGCCTCGGTGCAACCCTCGCATCTCTTGACCGACATGCACTGGGCGCTGGCGCGGCTGGGTCCGGAGCGGGCGAAGACGTCCTATCCCTGGCGGTCGTTCCTGGCCCAGGGCGTGCGCCTGGCGTTCGGCACCGATTTCGCGGTCGAGCCGATGAACCCCTTCCGCGGCTTGTACGCGGCGGTCACGCGCCTGAGCGAGGACGGGAAGAGCAGCTACTATCCCGAGCAGAAGCTCACCATCGATGAGGCCATCGAGGCCTACACCGTGGGCTCGGCCTATGCCGAGTTCGCCGAGCGCGACAAAGGCCGGCTCGCCCCCGGGATGCTGGCGGACTTCATCGTCCTGGATCGTGACATCACCAAGACGCCGCCTGCGCAGCTCCTCAGGACGAAGGTGTTGGAGACCTACCTCGGCGGGAAAAGCGTGTACCCGCGGCCCCCCAACTAAAGGTCGTCTTCGGCGGGCGGCTCACAAGGGGCGGACTGCTGCTCGAGGGCGGCCAGCTCCGCGTCGATGCGTTCCAGCGAGGGCCAGTTCGGAGCGCTGCCCATCAGGGCGTACTTCCACGCGCTCTGCAGTTGCGATTGGCGGGAATCAATGTGAACCTGGCGGTAGCGGGCCTCGGCGGCGCAGATCGAGGCGTGGAGGTCTTCCAGCAACTTCCAGTCGGGGGGCGCTGTTCCCAGCAACACCCGCCAGAACAGGCACCTCTGGTCCCACAATGCGGCAGCGAGCTTTTGCTCCAGGTTCATGTCTTTACTGCCTGCGGCCACCGTTGATCACGGTAAGAACGGTGACTGGGGACCACTGCGCCGATATCCGCTCCAGGACCTCGTAGCGTTTGCCCAGCTCGCCTGGGAACGTGGGCCGGGCCACGCGGTCGTTGCGAACAGCGCCTAGGTTGCGCTGGACGATGAATGGTGCCGGTGTGCGATTGGCTGGCGCTGTCGATTGGGCTTTGCTCATATGACCACCCCACGCCAGTGGTTGGTGCAATCCCAGCGCCGCACTCGCAGAACCTGGAGCCGCGCCAATAACTCCTTACCCAGCAATGTGTTTGTTGGCCAGTTGTCCGTGCGGGGCAGGCTGATAGGGGAGATTCTTGAGTCAATTCACCCTAAGCCGAGCGGCTTGGTGCGGAATTTCGCAACAGCAATCGGTTCTGCCAGTCGTTTCGGCCTCGGCGGGCCGGAGCACTGGGTCACTCGTAAAGCAAGACCCCGTACAGCACCACGGTTTCGGTGTGGCGGCTGAACTCCAGCACGCCCGAGCCTCCGGTCAGGTGCTGGTTGAAGGTGCCGGTGATGCGATTGGCATCGACCTCGTAGCTGCCCAGGAAATCCTCGTCGCCAGGACAGTAACGCCCTGAGATCTTCATCACGAAAGCGCTGAAGCCGTCCTCGCCGGTGATGTTCATCGTGCCCTGCAGGGGATTGCAGCGCGCCGGTTCCACGGCCGCTTCCTTTTCCGGCGCCAGGCAGAGGCGGTAGGTCGCAGTTCCGAGCATGGCGTTCTTCAGCGTTCCGCTCAGGTCGAAGCGGCAATCCCCGCCAGCGTGGAGCTCAAGGCCGCCGGAGTAGGGGGCGACGGCTCGGAATTCCTTGATTTCGTCGCTGTGGTCCTCCGGCGCCGGCCCCGTGTAGTAGTAGACGGCGACTTTGCCGTCGGAGAGATGCTGAGTGAGGGTTTTGCCCTCGGCATCGAGGGTCCAACTGTCGGTCTCCTTGTAGCTCTGGTAGCCCAGGGCATCGAGCACATGCTGGGTGACGATCACCAGCTCGTCGGCTTTCCACGCCGCCCGATAATAGGCGCGCTCGATGCGCGTCTTGTAGCGGTCCATCTCCTTGCCGTCGGTGACGAAGACGTCGGTGCCGGTGACGTTGCCGTCAGTCTGGTAGATGAACTTGACCCGCTGCTTGCTCTGGCGTACGACCAGGATGTCGTCCTTCACGTAGGGCGCGGTGGTCAAGTCGCGATCGAGCTTCCAGATCCCGGAGAGATTGGGCCGCGACTTGGTGACCGGGAGAGCAGGCACGGCCAGCAGCACGATCGTCACAAGGATGCGCGCGGCCGCCGATCGCAGGGGGCTCGACATTGCTGGGCTGCTCCCGAGAGCGTAAGTGTAACGCAACCAGGGAGTGCGGGGACTAGTCCTTCGCCGGGGCCAGAGCCGCAGGGTCCAGTTCGGCGAGCGAGCTGTAGCCGCTCAAGCCCAAGGTCAGGTCGGTGTCGGCCAACAGGTTGAGCAGCACCTCCCGGACCCCTGGTTCGCCGGCAGAGGCCAGTCCCCAGATGTAGAGGCGGCCGAGGAGCACGGCGCGGGCGCCCAGGGCGATGGCCTTGATGACGTCGGCGCCGCGGCGAATCCCACTGTCGAAGAGTATGGGCACCTGGTCGCCGACCGCCTTGACCACGCCGGGGAGGGCGTCGAGTGACGCCACCGCACCGTCCACCTGGCGTCCGCCATGGTTGGAGACGATGATGCCGTCGGCGCCGTGCTCCAGCGCTTTGCGGGCGTCGTCCGGGTGCAGGATACCCTTCAGCACGATGGGAAGCTGGGTGTGCTCGCGCAACTGACGAAGGTGCTGCCAGGTCAGGCTGGTGTTGGAGAAAAGCGCTCCCCACAGGCGGATGGCCGCCGCCGGGTCCTCCTCCGGAGGCTTGGGCAGATGGCCGCGGAACACGGGATCGCTGAAGTAGTTGGCCAGTCCCTGTCCCAGCAGGAACGGCAGGTATGGATAACTGAGGTCACGCTCGCGCCAGGCCAGCATGGAAGTGTCGAGCGTGACCACCACCGCGCCGTAGCCGGCTTTTTCCGCGCGCCGCAGCATGCTGGCGGTGAGCTCCATGTCCTTGCCCCAGTAGAGCTGGAACCAGCGGGTAGCGGATCCCATAGCTTGCGCGACTTCCTCGATGGAGCGCGAGGAGACGGTGCTCAGCACGAACGGGACCCCGAGCGAGGCCGCGGCCCGGCTGGAGGCCAACTCCGCTTCCGAATGGACCATCCCCTGCACCCCGACGGGGCCAAGCAGCACCGGGGCGGGCAACTTCAGACCGAGCAACTCGATGGATAAGTCGCGCTGCGAGACGTTGCGCAGCATCCGGGGCACGATGCGCCAGCGGTAAAAGGCTTCGAGGTTGGCGCGGGCGGTCGCCTCGCCGCCGGCGGAGCCCGCCACGTAGTCGTAGGCTTCGGGCGTCAGCAGTTCCTTGGCCTTCTGTTCCAGGCGGGAGAGCGAGACGGGGACTGCCGGGCGTTCGCCCAACAATCCGCGCTGATAGATCTCCAGCTCGCGGTCCAGGCCACTGGACTGCCGCTGCGAGGGTGCAGGGTTCATGAAAGTTCGCGGATTATACATTTCCCCACGCTGCTGACATACCCGGGTGCCCCTACCCCCCACACCCCTGATCTCTTGATTCAAAGGACTTAGCACTTGTAGCCCTCTACCTGCCATTAATGTGCAACATCTTGCATCTCGATCACTGAAGTCGGTTACCCGAGTGCCATGTAAGTCTAATTGTTGCAACATTGTGAATTCTTCCCGAATGGGTCTTAAAATTGCGGCTAAGAGAATTGCACTATTAGGGGAACGCAAATTGAAACTGCTGGCGAAGATGTTTCTCACATTGGCGGGTGGGCTCTTGCTGATCCCGGTACCAGGTCGGGCTGACTCGATCACCTTCTCCATCATCACTACGGGCATTCCCATTTCGGCGAGCGGGACATTCACCACCGACCCGCTGTCCGGGGATTCATACCAGATAACAAGCATATCCGGGACTCTCAACGGAGAGTCGATGACGTTACTGCCTTACGGCACGTACGGGGGACCAAGCGACAACCTGCTGTTTGTGGACAGAGCTTCCCTCGACTACGGTGGGATTGCCTTCAGCGTTGGAGGCGTCGACTACAATCTGTATGACTACCACGGCAGTGACTACCTATGCGTAGTCGCTCCCCATACCTGTGGCGACACGCCACATATGCCCGAGAATTACCCGGCTCAGTTCACTTGGTCCAATACGACGACTGGGGCCGTTCCAGAACCATCCGCACTGGTCATGCTGGGCACCGGCCTGCTCGGTATTGGGGGCGCGGCACGCCGCAGGAGGCTGGGGTAGTCTGACAGCCGCCTGCCGGCGCCATCGCCGCACGCGGTGTCCCACACCGGCCCGCCCTTAGCAAGTGGGGGATGTCTGGTAATCTCCTCGCGTGTCCCGCTCCCTCAAGGCGCACCTGCTGTTGCTGCTGGCTACCTTCTTCTGGGGAGCCACGTTCGTCCAGATCAAAGACGCCCTGCGGCAGGTGACGCCGTTCACCTTCAACGCCCTGCGCATGATCCTGGGGGCGGTTACCCTGGTCCTGATCTATCGCCGGCACTTGAAGCACGTGCCGCCGGCGACCTTGAAGGTGGGCGCGCTGCTGGGCGCACTGCTGTGGGCCGGATACTCCTTCCAGACCAAGGGCCTGGTGTACACCACGCCCTCCAAGTCGGCGTTCATCACTGGAGTATCCACCGTGCTGGTGCCGGTCTTCCTGGGCCTTTTCTGGCGGCGCAGCATCAACCGGCGCACCGCCCTGGGCGTCGCCCTGGCCATGATCGGCCTGTACCTGCTGACGGTGCCCGCGGGCCAGGGCCTCGGACTCGCGGCCATCAACCGCGGCGACCTGTTGACCCTGGGCTGCGCCGTGGTCTTCGGATTCCAGATCATCGTCGTGGGCAAGGTCATGCTGCACCACCGCTTCGAGCAGGTCGGGCCGCTGCAGATCGTGGCCGCGGCCACTTTCATGACCGCCACCGCGCCCCTGATGGAGCATCCCGCCATCGTGTGGTCGCCGCGGGTGATCGCCGCCATCGTGGTCACCGGCCTGTTGTGCACCGCCGCGGCCTTTACCATCCAGGCCTGGGCACAGCAGTTCCTGCCTCCCACCCACACCGCGCTGATCTTCCTGATGGAGCAGGTATTCGCCTGGCTCACCAGCTTTCTGGTCTTACGCGAGCGCCTGGGATACCGCGCCAGCGCCGGATCAGTCCTGATCCTGGGTGGCATCCTGGTCGCCGAACTGAAGGGCACCGCCGAGGAGATGAAAGCGGAGTTGGGGGCGGAAGCCGCCGGTTCCGAAGCGGGAAATGCGTGACTCGGATAACGAATCTTCTGTAGGGCGCGTCTAATCTAAGTACACAAAGGCTCTGATTCTTCAGTGACCCTGATCCAGCAACTACCCTGCGCAAGGCGGGTTCTTCCCCGTGGGTATAATGATGGATTGGTGTCTTTGCCGGAGGGAAGGTAATGGATCCGCGTACAAGCGGGTGGTTCAATCGTTTCAAAGCTCGGGGGGGCGCCTCCACGCTGCTGGTGATCGCCACGCTGGCAGTCGGTATCCTGATCGGCACCGTGGTGACGCACGGGGTGAAGGGCAAGGAGAGCAAGAACCCCAGTGCGGACGCGGCGCAGCTGCAAGTGCCGGCGCCGCAGCAGTTGAGCTCCACGTTCTCCACCATCGCCAAGCAATTGGAGCCGAGCGTGGTGAACATCAATACGGAAGCCACGGTCAAGCCCCAGGCGAATCCGCACCGGCGACGCCGCAGCCCGGGCGGGCAGCAGCAGCAACCCGACCCGCAGGACCCGTTCCAGGACTTCTTCGACCGCTTCTTCGGCGGGCAGGGCGGGGATGACGCGGGCCCGGGCAGCGACCAGGGCATCCGCGAGCGCAGCCTCGGCTCGGGCGTCATCGTCGATCCCAACGGCTACATCGTCACCAATGAGCACGTGGTAGACAAGGCGGACCGCATCCGGGTGCAGTTGCAGAACGATCCTCCGGGCGTCACCTATGACGCCAAGGTCATCGGCACCGACAAAGAGACCGACCTGGCCGTTATCAAGATCGAGGCCAAGAAGCCGCTGCCGGCGGCCAAGCTGGGCAATTCCGACGGCATGCAGGTGGGCGATTGGGTGCTGGCCATCGGTAGCCCCTTCGGCCTGGAAGAGACGGTCACCGCCGGCATCGTCTCCGCCAAGGGACGCAACATCGTGCCCCAGCGCCAGTTCCAGTCGTTCATCCAGACCGACGCCGCCATCAATCCGGGCAACTCCGGCGGGCCGCTGGTGAACATGAACGGCGAGGTCATCGGCATCAACACCGCCATCTTCACCCAGTCCATGGGCTACCAGGGCGTGGGTTTCGCCCTGCCTTCGAACACCGTGGTCAGCGTCTACAACCAGCTGATCTCGCCGGAGCATCGCGTGACCCGCGGCTCCATCGGAGTGCTGTTCAACGCCCAGCCCAACCCGGCGCTGCAGCGCGTCTATGGCATCAAGAACGGGGTCATCATCGCCGAAGTCACGGCCGGCAGCCCCGCCGACCAGGCGGGCCTGAAGGTGGGCGACGCCATCATCGCGGTGGACGGCAAGGCGATCAAATCCGGTGACGAGCTGGTTTCCGAGATCGCCAGCCGCAAGCCCGGCACCAAGACCAAGCTCACCTACATGCGCAACGGCAAGGAGGGAACGACCACGGTGACCATCGCCGACCGCGCCAAGCTGTTCAGCTCGCGGCTGGGCGGCGAGGAACCGGAGAGTGGAGGCGAATCGCAACCCATCGAATCCAAGCTGGGCCTGAGCGTGCGCGCGGTCACGCCCGACATGGCCGACCGGCTTGACATCCCGGCGGGTAAGGGCGTCATCGTCTCCGACGTCAAGCAGGGCTCGTTCGCCGACGACCTGGGCTTCAGCCGCGGCGACGTCATCCTGGAAATCAACCGCCAGCCGGTGAACAGCGAGGACGACTTCCGCAAGATCACCGCGCAGTTGAAGAGCGGCCAGGACGTCGCCTTCCTGGTACGGCAGGGAAGAGGGCGCAATGCCGGCACCATCTTCCTCAGCGGTACGCTCCCGTAAGTAACCAGCAGCAGCCATCATTTCGCTGGCGCAATGGCATCCAAAGATGGCATGATGCCGTTGCGCTGGCGGATTTCTCGCCGGCGCGACTGGTTTCAACAGGTGCAGTTGCTCCGGCAGATCCCAGCCTTGAGGTGCGATTTGCGAATCCGGTTCTCGACCTTCCACCATATAGCAGCGCTGCTGGCGACGCTCCTGATGTTCGCCAGTGTCTCCCCGGCCACGACCCAGAAGACCACGCAGAAGAAGAGTTCCAGCAAGCCCGCCAAGCACTCCACCAAGAGCAAGAAGAGCAGCAAGAAGACCGCAAGGAAGGTGCGCGGGCAGCGCTCCATCGACGAGCAGCGCGCCCAGCAGATCCAGACGGCGCTGATCCGCGAGCACTACCTGGACGGCGAACCCAGCGGGCAATGGGACCAGCGCACCAAGGAAGCCATGCAGCGCTACCAGGCCGATCACGGCTGGCAGACCAAGACCGTCCCCGATGCGCGGGCGCTCATCAAGCTGGGCCTCGGCCCCAGCAAGGAGAACCTGATCAACCCCGAGACCGCGGCCACGGCCGCCGTCCCCGCCACGGCGCCCGAGAGGTCCGGCGGCTCCGCCTTCCGCCAGTAGCACCGCAGGTCCCCGCGTTCCCCCGGCCGCGCCCCAGGGCGCGGTTTTTACTTGACACGGCGAATTCCGTAACCTTATCGTTACGTATTATGCGAAACCAAACGGTTACGCATTTGTCGGCCCTGGCCTTCCCGGCGCTCTCCGACCCGACCCGGCGCGCGGTGCTGGACCTGCTGCGGCAGGGGACCCGGCCGGCGGGAGAGATCGCGCGCTCGTTCCCGGTCTCGCGCCCCGCCATCTCCAAGCACCTGCGCCAGCTGCGCCGCGCCGGCCTGGTGCGGGAATATCGGCGGGGACGCCACCGCTTCTACCAACTCGATCCGGCTCCGCTCCGGGCGGTGGACCACTGGCTGGAGCACTACCGGGTCTTCTGGGACAACAAGCTGGGCGCGCTCAAGTCTTTCGTGGAAAGAGAAGGGTCGCGCCGGCCGCAGCGAGCCAAGCACAGGTAAGAAAGGATTTTCTGATGACCGCAGCAAAACCCATTCCGGAACAGGATGCCGTCTCCCAGGAGATCGAGATTGCAGCCCCGCCCGAGCGCGTGTTTCGGGCACTCACCGACCCCAAGCAGCTCTTCACTTGGTGGGGCAAGGAGCCGACCGTCGAACTCCTGACCTTCGACATGGATGCGCGCCAGGGCGGCAAGTACGTCTACCGCTGCAAGCCCGCGCCGGGCGAGATGCACGGGGACGTGGGCGAGCAGTTGCGCAAGCGCGGCCTTGCCGAGTTCGAGTGCCACGGTGAGGTGCTGGAGATCGATCCGCCGCGCCTGCTGGTCTGGAGCTGGATCGCCAACTGGCACGAGCATCCGGAGGCCCGCACCATCGTTCGCTGGGAGCTGACGCCCACGGCGAGCGGCACGCGGGTGCGCGTGACCCACAGCGGCCTGGCCCAGGAACCCATCTCGCGCAAGGACTACGGTCAGGGGTGGGCCGGAGTGCTCAACCTGCTCAAGAACTTTCTTCAGGGGTAACCGCGTTCGGGCGGCCCACCCTTTCGCCGATCTTGGCGCAGGGTGGTCCGCTCAGTCACAGGAGCAGCGTTTTCCGGTAAGTGCTTCCCGGCCTTCGTTGGCGATGATCGGGACCATCAGCAGGGCAGCCACGGGGTCGGCCCACCACCAGCCCAGCGCCGCATTCAGCAGCAGCCCGGCCAGCAGGATGGCGGAGAGATAAGCGCAGAATTCGGTCTGCTTGGCGTCGGCGGCCATGGCGGCGCTGTTCAGCGACGCCGCGACCCTGCGCTTGGCCCGCGACAGCAGGGGCATGGCGGCCAGGGAGACCGCAGCCAGCACGATCCCGGGCAGGCTGCGCTCCGCCGCCTGGTGACGCCACAGCGTCTCCACCGCCTCGTACGCGATGTACAGGGCCAGTGCCACGAAGCAGCCGCCGACGATCTTCAGGCTCTTCTGTTCGATCCGCTCCCGTCGCGCAGGGTCGTCATCCACGCCCATGCGCCACAGCAAGGCAGCGCCCGAAGTCACTTCGATCAGGGAATCAATGCCGAACCCGACCAGGGAGATGCTGCCGGCGACCGCGCCGGCGACCAGCGCCACCACTGCTTCGGCACTGTTCCAGAGGATGGTGAAGATCTCCAGCCGGCGGCCGCGGCGCGAAACCGCCGCCCGGTCGAAGGTGATGGGCGGAGCGTCCACCTCAACTTCCAGTCTCGGCGGCTTTGGCCCTGGCGGAGTCGAGCACCTCGCGTACCGTGTGCATGAGAGTGTCGGTGGTGAAGGGTTTCTGCAGGAACTTGGTGCCCGGGGTGAGCATGCCGTGGTGGATGATGGCCTCGTCGGTGTAGCCCGACATGAAGATCACCTGCATCCCGGGACGCGAAGGCGCCAGCTTTTGCGCCAGTTCCCGGCCCGACATCTTGGCCAGCACCACGTCGGTGAGCAAGAGGTGGATGGATGTTTTGTGCCCATCAGCCAGCAGGGCGGCTTCCTCGCCGTGCCGCGCTTCCAGGACTTTGTAGCCATTGCGGACCAGCACCTGGCGGATGAGGGCGCGCACCCCGTCCTCGTCTTCCACCAGCAGCACGGTCTCGTTGCCGCGGTGGCTCTCGTGGCCGACCTCGCCCGACTCGGCGCTTACCGCTTCGTCGCTCACCCGCGGGAGATACACCTTGAAGGTGGTGCCGCGGCCCGGCTCACTATAGACCCAGATGTATCCCCCACTCTGCTTCACGATGCCGTACACGGTCGAGAGCCCCAGGCCGGTGCCCTTGCCTTGGTCCTTGGTGGTGAAGAAGGGCTCGAAGATGTGGGACTGGGTCTCGGCGTCCATGCCCATGCCGGTATCGCTGACCGCCAGCATGGCGTAGGGCCCGGGCGCGACGGTCACGTGCTCGCGCGCGTAGAAGGAATCGAGCTCCAGGTTCTGGGTCTCGATGGTGAGCTTGCCGCCGCTGGGCATGGCGTCGCGCGCGTTGACCGCGAGGTTCATGATGACCTGTTCCACCTGGCCGGGGTCGGCCTTCACCCGGCCCAGCTTGGGATCGAGCACGGTGTGCAGCTCGACGTCCTCGCCCAGCAGCCGTCGCAGCAGCTTGTCCATGTTGGCGACCACGTTGTTCAGGTCGATGATCTTGGGGGCCAGCACCTGGCGGCGGCTGAAGGCCAGCAACTGGCGGGTGAGGGAAGCGGCGCGGTCGGCCGCCTTCTGGATCTCTTCGACCTCGGCGCGCATGGGGTCGTTGGCTCTCAGTTCATCCAGCATCAGCTCGCCGTAGCCCTTGATGACGGTAAGCAGGTTATTGAAGTCGTGGGCGACGCCGCCGGCCAGCCGTCCCACCGCCTCCATCTTCTGGGATTGCAGGAGCTGGAGTTCGAGGGCGGCGCGCTCGGTGATGTCCTCGGCGATCATCTCAAAGGCCGCCACGCGCCCGCGCAGGTCGCGCACCGTGCGCCCGCTCAGGCGGACGGTCAGCGGGCTGCCGTCCTTCTTTTTCCAGCGCGCCTGGATGCTGTCGATGCGGTCGCGCTGCCCGTGCTCGGTCAGCAGCCGCATGCGCTCCTCGGCGTCCCAGTAGATGTCCCGCGAGATCTTCAGCGCCAGCACTTCCTCGACCGAGGAGTAGCCGAGCATGGACACCAGGGCCGGGTTCACGTCGAGGAAGCGGTCTTCGATCGCCGAAGAGCGATAGATGCCGTACACGGCGCTCTGCACCAGGGTGCGGTAGCGCGATTCCGAGTCCCGCAGGCGCTCCTGGCTGCGCTTCTGCTCGATCGCGCCCGCTACATGCTGGGAGACGAAGGTCAGGATCTCCGCTTCCTTCTCGCCATAGCGCACGTTGGGCTCGTAGGTCTGCACCACCAGCACCCCGAAAGTCTGGTCGCCGTGCTTCAGCGGGACCCCGACCCAATCCAGCGAGGCCGCCCCGATGCTCTCGGCCTCGCCGCTGGCGACCAGCTCGGCGAAGCGCTCGGGCGTCGCCAGCAGCGGCTTGCCGGTCCGCAGCACGTATTCCGTCAGGCCTTTGCCCAGCGGCTTCGGCGCCGGCGTGGCGTCTTCCTGGTCCACGAAGTAGGGGAAGCTCAGCAGCTGCGTCTCCGGGTCATAGACCGCGATGTAGAAGTTCTTGGCGTACATCAGCTCGCCCACGATGCGGTGGATGGCGGCGTAGAGCTGCGGCAGTTCGCCGGCCTGGCGGGCAGTATCGGCGATGCGATACAGGGCAGTCTGCAGACCCTCCGCCCGCTTGCGCTCGGTGATGTCCACGGCCGTAGCCAGGATCGCCTGCTGCCCCTCGAACTGGATGACGCCGGCGCTGAAGTCGAGCCAGCGCGTCTCCCCGGACTTGGCAATGATCGGGAACTCGTAGCGCGTCAGCACGTTCTCCCCGCGCTGCCGCGCCGCCGTCCTCCGGCGAAGCAGTTCCATGTACTCGGGGTGGACCAGGCGCCAGGGTCCGTGCTGCAGCAGTTCCGCCCGGGAGTAGCCGGAGATCTGCTCGCTGGCCGGGTTCAGATACAGGAACCGTTCGCCATCGTGGATATAGATGGCGATGGGAGCGGTCTCGGCCACCGTGCGGAACTTGCTTTCGCTCTCGCGCAACGCCTCCTGGGCCCGTTTCTGCTCGGTGATGTCGCGAAAGATCAGGTACATGGCCGTCTGGCTGCGGCTCAGGCTGATGGGCGTGGCCAGCATGGAGACCTGCACCACCGAGCCGTCCTTGCGGCGGCGCGTGGTCTCCACGTTCACCGGCCCGCCGCGGCTCAGCGTGTCGAGGATGAACCCCGATTCGGCGCGCCGCTCTTCGGGCACGATCATGTCGATGTCCCGGCCGACGCATTCCCCGGGTCCGTAGCCGAACAAACGCTGGAATTCCCGGTTGACCCGCACGATGGAGCGTTCGTGGTTGAGCAGGGCAATGGCTTCCGGGGCGCTGTCGAACAGTTGCTCGAGGTAGGCCTTCTGCACCCGGAGGTCGTCCTCGGCGTGCTTGCGCTCGGTGATGTCGAAGGCCGTTCCCAGGATGGCGGGGGCGCCTTGGAACTCGATGACCGTGGCCGTGAAGTCGAGCCAGCGGATACCGCCATCCTTGCGGATGAGCTTTCGTTCCTGGCGCGCCGGGGCCGGCTCGCCCCGCAGCCGCGCCTTGGCCATCTGCACCGCCATCTCGCGCTCCTCCGGCGAGCTCAGTTGCCAGTACGGCATCCGGAGGAGCTCCTGGCGGGAGTAGCCGCTGATCTGTTCGCACGCCGGGTTAACGTACACGTAACGGTCGTTCTGGACGATGAAGATGGCGGAGACGGTGGTCTCGGTGACCGCCCGGAACTTCGCTTCGCTCTCCCGCAGCGCCTGCTCCGCGCTGGACGCCGCACGGAGTACGGTCTTGCCCGCGGCGCCGCCCGACGGACTGGACTTTCTTGGTTTGGCTTTCGGTCTTTTCGCTTTTCCGGGCATGCGTAGGAGCGCTGGCCGCCAGAGTTTTTCTTATATCGCAGTTCGACGGCGTGACCCAAGCGAAATGCGTGCCTGCAACCACCCTGGATAGCGCTCCGGGCCTGCGCCCCTTGTACTTCGCAGCGGGCGGAGCTACCCTCTTGGCGCAGCAGATTGACAGGTGCTTATGCCGCTTCAGATCAAGGTCTTGAGATTGCCCCAGGCCACCGTCGTGGAATGCATCGGCCGGGTCGTGTTCGGCGACGAAACCACGCTGCTGCGCTCCGAGGTCAAGAAGCTCATCGCCGAGAACCCGCTCGTGGTGCTCGACTTCGCCCAGGTGCGCGACATCGACAGTGGTGGCGTCGGGACCCTGCTGGCCATACTGACTTCCGCCGTCTCAGCCGGGGGGACTTTGAAGCTGGCCCGCATCAACGAAAAGGTCCGGCAAACCCTGAGCATCACCCGCTTGCTCGGTGTCCTGAGGGCGTACGACACGGTCGAGCTGGCCGTCGCCGCCATGCCCTCCGACGCCAAACCCGCGACCGGGACCCAGGGATGACCTCGCAACCCACCGTGCTTGGCGTGTTCCCGCGACGATGCTGTCAGGTCAGCGCCGGCGTCCGGGGCGGGCAGCCTCCGGTTGAGGTCGGAAGGGGACTGGTTCGCCGTTGATGATGGCGCGCGGATTGTCATCCACCAGCGCTCGCGCCACATCCTGGCCGCAGATCTTGGCCGCTGCCTCACGCCCCGCAGAGAGCACAGGAGGCCGGCGGACGGGATCATGGGCGTCGCTGGCCAGCACGTGCACGGCTTCGTGCTCCAACAGCCAGACCGCCGATTTCTGCGCCGACTCTCCCCACCTTCCGGCCAGCGATGATGCCGTCACCTGCACCAGGCAGCCCAGTTCCAACAGCTTCAGGATCAGGCCGGGATCGCGCTGCATCAGCAGGTTCCGTTCCGGATGGGTGACGATCGGGACCACACCGGTATTGCGCAGCCTGACCAGGGCATCGCGCATGGGTGGCGAAAGCGCGAAGTCGCTGAACTCGACCAGCAAGTACTGCGAGTTGCCGATGGTGAACCGGGTCGCGTCCGCCAGGGCCGCACGGACGTTCTCGTAGGAGAAATGGAAATCGCAGCCCAGGGTCAGCATCGGCCATTCCCCGGCGATTCCCTGCAATCGGGTCAGCTTGCTGCGCAGCAGGCCCCGGTCATAGGCGTATTCGTCGTTGGCATGAGGGGTGGCGGCGATATGAGTCACGCCATCGGCGGCGGCGACGCGGCACATCTCGGCGGCTGCGTCCCAGTCCTTGGCGCCGTCGTCCACCTCGGGCAGGATGTGGCAGTGAATGTCGACCATGGCGTGAAATCAGATTGTAACAGTCGCAGGTTGCAAACTTTTTCACGCGTTGCCCGGGTCCCGGTCCCCGACGGCTGGAATCATGCAGATTCGCGCTGCTCCAGCGTTTTGCACACTCGAGTGCAACCTTTTGCATCTTGACTTCTCCTGCTGCGGCGCGAACAATGGCGCGCATTTCACGGGGGCCAGTTTGTTCGGTTCACTGCCTTCTCGCTTCTCTCCAGGGCCCCGCAAGCCAGCAAAGGCGGCGACCGATTCCGCAGGTCACCTCCGAGAAAGTGTATTGATGCGGCTTTTTCCTACCCATGCTTGCCAGGAGAGATTCTGCATGCAGAAACTACTCATTCGCACCTCGATTCTGACGCTGGCCCTGCTCGTCGGGTTCGCGTCAGTTGCGTCCGTAGCCGCCGACCGTCCGCCAGCCGGTAGCAAAACGGCCAAAGTACACCCCGACGCCCTGCGTGGCCCGAATGCGATCCCCACCGGCGTCACTGACCCCGGATATGGGCTATTCAGCTGCCAGGTCGGACTGAGCGTAGGACAGTGCTACGACCCGTTTCAGATGCGGCATGCCTACAACGTGGACAACCTCATCAGCAAAGGCTTCGATGGCACGGGGAAGACGATCGTGATCATCGATGCTTTCTCGCACCCGAATATCGAGAGCCAGCTGGCGTACTTCAACAGCTTCTATGGCTTGCCGCAGATGAATGCCGGTCCAGGCACACCGACCTTTACCCAGGTGGCCCCGGACGGTTTCGGTCCGTACGATCCCGGATGGGCCGAGGAAATCTCGCTGGATGTCGAGTGGGCGCATGCCATCGCCCCCGGCGCCAACATCGTGCTTGAGCTTGGCGCGGACAACTCCGACGTCGCTCTCCTCAGCGCCTTCAACGACGCGGTCAACAACAACCGCGGCGACGTCATCTCGATGAGCTTTGGCGAGTCCGATACCTGTCTCGGTCCGGATCTCACCGCAGCCTGGCACCAGGCGTTCGTGAAGGCGACCAAGAAGGGGATCACGATTTTCGCTTCCACAGGCGACGAGGGAGCGGCGCAGCCCTCCTGCGACGGCAGCTCGTGGATCAAGTCCACATCCTCGCCGGCCTCCGACCCTCTGGTGACGGGCGTGGGCGGGACCGAGCTGCATGCCGCCGACTACTGTCTCGTGTCACTCGGGTGCGACCCGGCCAGCAACCCTGCCCCAGGCACCTACCAGAGTGAGATCGCCTGGAACGAAGGCCCGCCGTACGGAGACTTCCAGCCCTATTTTGACAGCACGATCGCCAGCGGGGGCGGCTTCAGCACGGTCTGGGACAAGCCTTATTACCAGCAGGGGACAATCCGCGGGAAGATGCGCGGAGAGGGCGACGTCTCCTACAACGCCGCCGTCCTGCACGGCGTTCTCACCTATCTGAATATGCCGGGCGTTCCAGTCGGCTTCTATCGGTTCGGTGGCACGAGCGCGGGCTCGCCTCAGTGGGCGGCACTCACCGCCATCGCGGACCAAACCGTAGGCCATAACTACGGGTTCATCAACGCCGCCCTGTATAACATGGGGCTGATCCAGGCGCTGGGCTTCCTCAAGCCCTTCCACGACGTCACCAGCGGAACCAACTCGGCACTCGAGTACGACGCCTCCAACAACCCGGTCGACATCACTGGGTACAGTGCCGGACCGGGGTGGGATGCGGTGACCGGTCTCGGTACACCGAAGGCCTCTGATGTCATTGCCGAGCTGCCGTGGTTGTGGTCCCCGGCCCAGGGGAAAGCCGCCATTGCACAATCGCAACCGCATTCGGAGGGCAAGTCTTGGAATGGACGGCACGAGCACAGGCCCCATTGATCGGCGGGAGGCGCGCGCAACTCGCCAACTGGGGCACGCGCATTTCCTAGCTGAAGATGAAGTAGAGTCCTGAAAGGCGGAAAGCCGCCGGGTCCTCCGGCGGCTTTTTTCATTCCCGGGAAAGACTATTCTCCGTAGCGCTCGCGTAGGAATTCCGCGATGGACTGGTAGGCGCGGCCCAAGGTGGCTTCATCGGGCAGGAAGACGATGCGGCAGTGCTTGGTGCCCGGCTTCTGCCCGAAGCCGCTGCCATGCACGACCAGCACGTGCTTCTCGACCAGCAGGTCTTTTACGAAATCCAGGTCGTCGTCGGGGATGTCGAGCCGGGGATAGGCATAGAACGTCCCCTTGGGAGCCACGCAGCTCACGCGCTTGGTCGAGTTCGCCCACTGCACGGTGAGGTCGCGGCGGCGGCGCAGCTTGGCGTTCATCTCCGGGACGTGGTCCTGCGGGCCTTCCAGCGCCGGTTTGATGGCGTACTGCGTCGGGTGATTGGAGCACAGCCGCGCCCGCAGCAGCTTGTGGATGGCCTCGATGTACGGCTTGATCTGGGCGGCGTCGCCGGTGGCGATGCCCCAGCCCACCCGCCATCCCGGCGCCAGGTAGGGCTTCGACAGTCCGCTGAAAGTGATGACCGGAAGATCGGGCGCCAGCGTGGCCAGCGAGACGTGCGGGCAGTCGTCGTCGAGGATGAGCTTGTCGTAGATCTCGTCGGCCAGGATGACCAGGTGGTGGCGCCGCGCCAGCTCGGCGATCGCCTCCAGCTTCTTGCGCGTGTACACCGCTCCCGTCGGGTTGTTCGGATTGATGACCACGATGGCCCGGGTCCGCTTGCTGATCTTGCGCGCCATCTCCTCCACGTCCGGCTCCCAGCCGTTGTCTTCGTCCAGGAAGTAGGGATTGGGCGGCGAATCGATCTTCGCCAGCACCGCCGAGTACAGCGGGTATTCGGGACTGGGCGCCAGCACGTCCTCGCCGGGATTGACCAGCGCGGTCAGGCACGCTTCCACCGCTTCGCTGACCCCGGCGGTGACGAACACGCTCTGGATGTTCTTGAACCCGTGCCGCTCGGCGTCGTGGCGGATCGCCACCAGCGCCTCCTGCACCCCCAGTGAGGGCGCGTAGCCGTTGTGCCCGTCGCGCATCGCCTTCTCCACCGCGGCCACCATGTGCGGCGGGGTCGCGAAGTCGAACTTGAGCGGATCGCCGATGTTCAGCGGCAGGATGGTGTGGCCCTGGCGCGCGACTTCGTCGGCCAGCACGGCCAGATCGCGGATGGCGTAGCGCACGTTCTCCATGCGCAGGGCGGCGATGATCTCGGGGACGGAAGCAGTAGCCATACGTGCAGATCTACCTTTACCGGCGTCATCCTGAGGCGCTCTTGCGCCGAAGAATCTCGCGTGCCGCGAACCCAGCATGAGTGCATGCAAGATGCTTCGCGGCCATGACGCCTTCCTATGACGTAACGATTGTACAAGCCAACAACAAAAAATGTGTCCCAGGACGAATCGCGTGTGTCCTATGACGGTATCCCAAACGGAGGAAGCAATGGCGATCGCGCAGTCTCTTTTACCCGAGTTCGATCAGGAGATGGCCAGCACGCGCAGGACCCTGGAGCGCGTTCCCGACGACAAGTTCGGCTGGAAGCCGCATCCGAAGTCCGGCACCATGGGTTGGCTCGCCGGACACGTAGCCAACCTGCCCAGTTGGCCTACCTCCATCCTCGGCGGCGATTCTCTCGACATCAATCCTCCCGGCCAGCCGGCGCCCAAGTCACCCAGCATCGGCTCGCGCGCCGAGTTGCTCGCCGCATTCGACAAGAACCTGCGCGAAAGCCGCCAGGCCATTGCCGCCGCCAGTGATCAGGAGCTGATGAAACCCTGGAGCCTGCTCTCCGGCGGCAAGACCATCCTCACCCTGCCCAAGGTCGCCGTGCTCCGGAGCTTCGTCATGAACCACCTCATCCACCACCGCGCGCAACTGACTGTATATCTGCGTCTCAATGACGTACCCGTCCCCGCGCTGTACGGTCCCTCCGCCGACGAAGGCGGCTTCTGACCAATGAAACCGGCCCGGCATTGCGCCGGGCCGCTGCCTCCTGCCTCCTGCCTCCTGGCTACTCGGGTCTGTCGATCTGCGCCTTCTGCAGCTTGTCGCTGTAGTCCACGTACACCGACTTCCACTCGGTATAGAAGTCGATGGCGCCGATGCCGCCCTCGCGGTGCCCGTTCCCGGTCGCCTTGGTGCCGCCGAAGGGCAGGTGCACCTCGGCCCCGATGGTGGGCGCGTTGATGTAGGTGATCCCGGCGTACAGGTCGCGCATCGCCTTGAAGGCGTTGTTGACGTTCTTCGTGTAGATGGCCGACGACAGCCCGTACTCGATGTCGTTGGCGATGTCGATGGCGTCGTCCAGGTCGTTGCAGGGAATGATGGAAACCACCGGCCCGAAGATCTCCTCCTGGGCGATGCGCATCTTGCGGTCCACGTCGCCGAACACCGTCGGCTCCACGAACCAGCCGTAGCGGTGATCGCCCGACTCCAGGCGCTGTCCGCCGCACAGCAGCTTGGCGCCTTCGCCCCTGCCGATCTCGACGTATTGCAGGTCGGTCTCCATCTGCGATTTGTTGACCGCCGGGCCCATCTCCACCGACTCGTCGAGCCCGTTACCCACTTTCAGCCGCTTGGCGCGCTCCACGTACTTCTCCACGAACTCGCGGTAGATGCCCTTCTGCACGATGATGCGGCTGGTGGCGGTGCAGCGCTGTCCGGTGGTGCCGAAGCCGCCCCACAGGCCGCCGTCCAGCGCCAGCTCGAGGTTGGCGTCGTCCAGCACGATCATCGGGTTCTTGCCCCCGAGTTCCAGCGAGCAGTGCTTGAAGCTCTTGGCGCAGGAGGTGCCGACGATGCGGCCCACGTCGGTGGAGCCGGTGAGCGAGACCGCGCGGATATCGGGGTGCTCGGTCATCGGGTTGCCGATCTTCGAGCCGAAGCCAGTGACGATGTTGACCACGCCCCGCGGCACGCCCGCGTCGGTCAGCGCCGACACGAAGTTGAAGACCGAGAGCGGCGTGTCCTGTGCCGGCTTGATGACGCAGCAGTTGCCGGCCACGATGGCGGGGAAGAGCTTCCACGACGGGATGGCCATGGGGAAGTTCCACGGTGTGATCATGGCGCAGACGCCCACCGGCTGGCGAATGGCCATGGCGAACTTGTTGGGCAGCTCCGAGGGGACGGTGGGGCCGAACATGCGCCGCCCCTCGCCCGCCATGTAGTAGCCGGTGTCGATGGCTTCCTGCACGTCGCCCCGCGTCTCCTTGATGATCTTGCCCATCTCCCGCGTCATGTCGCGCGCGAACTGCTCCTTGCGCTGCTCCAGGACGCGCGAGGCCGCGTACAGGATCTCGGCCCGGCGCGGCGCCGGCACCAGCCGCCACTTCTTGAACGCCGCCTTGGCCGCTTCCACCGCGGCTTCCACGTCCCTGGCGCCGGATTTCTGGAAGATGCCGACCACCTCGCGGGTGTCGGCCGGATTGATGTTCTCGAAGGTCTCGCCCGTCGCGGCTTCGACCCACTCTCCGTTGATGAAGTTCTTGTAGACCCTGGGGCTGGTCTTGCGCTCTGAGCCTGCGGCGACTCCGACCGTATCGGTTGCCATGATGACAGATGCCTCCGTGTCCCGAAGTGCAAACCATTCATGCTATCCCGGGCGCGGGAAGAGTGGCAAGGGAGGGGGAAGGGCAATCGGCAAGGCGTCCCCGAGCGCAGTTTGTGGCTCGTTCTTTTTCTGCACTGCTGGCCGGGACCCAGTTTGCCGCTGAACGACGCACGGCTCTTTGATCCCCGACATCTGGAGAGATCACCTCACGGCCACCCGTGAGCGCGGTCACGGAATTCCGCCATCGTGATTTGTACAATGTTTTCGAAACCTGGCGCACAGCGTCTCCCAAACTGAACCACCTGCTCTGGTGCCATCGAGAGCGGCTTATGGAACCAAGGTCGCAACCCGGGCCCCGGGTGCTGCTGATCGAGCCGCAGCAGTCGCTGCGCCGCGCCCGGGCGCGGAGACTGCTGGCTCTGGGCTACCAGGTATCGGCCGTTCCCGCCGCAGAGCTGGCCCCGCGGGCGTTCCCGCCGGGTCTCTACGACGTGATCGTGGTCGGTGCTCATGACTCTTGTCCCTTCCCCTCCGATTGGTATCACAGGACCGGGCGGGCCGACCGCAAGCCGGTGATCGTCGTTCTCGCCAGCGGGCCCTTCCGGCTGGAAGCGACCGCGCTGCCGGCGATCGTGATATCGGACCAGACGGAAGAGGCGATCGAGGACAAGCTGCTGGCTTTTCTCTCCTCGGTCACCCAGAGTGCGAAGGAAGCGAGTTGAGTGATGGCGGGTGCATCCAACGCGTCCGTGGCGCCGCCAGCGACCCTGCGCGTGTTGCTTGCGTCGCAGAGGACTCCGTTCGACGCCTGTGTCGGCTGGCAGGAATTGTCGGCCCGGGGCAACTTGGTCGAGACCGCGGGCATTGAAGAGACGCTGTGGCTTTGGCCGTTGGAGGGTTATGACGTCCTTCTGGTGGACGCTTCCGACCAACCCCAGGAAGCGATGGAATTGTGCCATCTGGTCAAACGCATGAGTCCGACCCAGCGGGTCGTGGTCATGCTGGGAGAAGTCACCGATGCCGATCCTCAGCAGTTCGAGGCGGACGCCATCCTGGCCGCAGGCCCCATCGAGAGCCAGTTTCTCTCCGTGGCCGATCTCCTGGTCCCCAACTGGTCGCTGGCAGCGGCAACGGACACCCGGAAGACGGTCACAGGCGCCCAAGCAGGACTTGGGCGCGTCGGCAACCATTCTTTGCGCCGTTGAAAGCCGGGATTGCAGCTGGGCCCGTTGCCGCGTCCAGCCGCCGCCTTCCTTTGCTGTCAACGCGGGCTTTGGCGGCGGCAACAAGAAAGCCCGCCGATCCAACGGCGGGCTCTGGGTCCATTCGAGCTACTTTGCCGGCATGTAACTCAGATCGGCCCTGTACTCCAGTATCTCGGAAACCGTGTAGTCGATCGCTTCGCGCACCGTTTGCAGGGTTTTGTCCTCGTTTCCGTAGGCTTGCTTGAGCATGTCCACCAGCGACTGTTGGGGTCCCTGCATGTCCGCCCAAGAATTGCGGTCGGTGACCAGCACGAAGTGAGGTCCCTTTCCACCATTGGCCAGTTGATACCAGCGCGAAGGCTTCGACGGGTACTTGGTCTGGGCGATAGCGGCGTTGATCCTCTTGACCCCCTCGCTGAATTGCGTCACTCCGGCAGTTTTCACGAAGAAGTGGACGACAGTGACCATCTTGGCCGGCGTAGCCGGCTCGGGCGCGGAACTTAAGTCGCTGCGCAGGACGTAATACGACGACTCATTCGATGCGATGGTCGGTGCCAGGGTCTTCTCGCGGTCCGCCGCATCGCGCTTGTCGAAGGCATCGTGACCGTCCATGTCTTTCCAGGTCAACCCGCAGGTCGCGGTCAGATACTTGTCAGTGCCGGGCCCGGTCGAGATCGACCAGACCATGATCGCATTCTTGTCTTTCTCGGCCTGGTGGAACCCGTTGTGCTTCTTGCGGGCATCCTCGAATTGCTTGGCGGCCCCGGGTTTTGGGGTCGTCACGTTGACTTCGCAGACCTTGTCCGGGCCCGCCTGCGTCCACCCCAGCGAAGCGCTTAATACCAGTAACGCAGCGCACAAGAATCCATGCTTCCTCATGTTTGTTCTCCTTCTCCACATTCAAGTATGGGAGCGAATGAAAGGTTCCTTCGTGGCAGTATTCCGGGACGGAGTGGCCGCGCACCTGCGAACCGAGTCAGATTGCCAAGTTAGGCTCAGGAACCGTACGCGGAGATGCAGCGCGTGTCAAACCGATCATGGCGATCGAACTGGGCTAGTTGGCGCTTTCGGCCGCGGCCTTGGCCGGCTTGCGGAACCCGATGGGCATGCTCTCCAGCAGGGCGCGCACGCTGCTCTCGTCATGGGCGCTGGCGGCCGCCTCCAGCCGCTCCAGGCCTTCCTCGAAGCCGGCGGGGATGCCGAGCGCGTCGATCGACATGACCCGCGGGAACGCGGTCGCGCTGACCTGCGCTTCCTCGCTCCACAGCTTCTCTTCCAGCTTCTCGCCCGGGCGGGCGCCCACGAAGCGGATCTCGACGTCCTTGTCCGGGCGCAGCCCCGACATCTCCACCAGCTTGCGGGCCAGCGCCGTGATCTTCATCGGGTCCCCCATGTCGAGCATGTAGATCTCGCCCTTGGAGCCCAGGGTGGCCGCCTGCAACACCAGTTGCACGGCCTCGGGGATGGTCATGAAGTAGCGGGTCATCTCCGGGTCGGTGATGGTGAGCGGCTCGCCGGCGGCGATCTGGCGCAGGAAGATGGGCACCACGCTGCCCCGGCTGCCTACCACGTTGCCGAAACGCACGCAGGCCATGCGAGTGTCGCCGCGCCGCCGCCCGATCTGCGCCGCTTGCGACTGCACCAGCAACTCCGCGATCCGCTTGCTGGCGCCCATGACGCTGGTCGGCGCCACCGCTTTGTCGGTGGAGATCATCAGGAAACGCTCGGCATGGTAGGCGACCGCGTTCTCCGCCAGTTCCCGCGTGCCGAACACGTTGTTCAGCACCGCCTCGCAGCAGTTCTCCTCCATCACCGGCACGTGCTTGTAGGCGGCGGCGTGCAGCACGATATGCGGCCGGTACAGCTCGAAGAGGCGCTGCAGCTGCACCCGGTCGCGGACGTCGCCCACCCGCTGGAACACCTGCGCCTTCAGGTCCGCGCGTCCGGCGAGCTCGCGGTTCACTTCGAAGATCGAGTTCTCGTCGCGGTCGAGCAGGATGATGGAAGCCACCGGCAGGCCGGCCACCTGACGCGCCAGTTCCGAGCCGATCGACCCGCCGGCGCCGGTGATCAGCACCACCCGGCTGCGGAACGCCTCCACCACATTGGGGTGCGGCTCCGCGAGCACCGCCCGGTCCTGCAGAACGTCTTCCGGCCGGGGCGAGGTCGAGACCCGCACGTCGCCCTTCATCACGTTCTCCGCCGAGGGCAGCAGGCGCACATCGACCCCGAACTCGGTGGCCGTGGCCACCAGGTCGCCGATGGAGTCGAGTCCGGCATCGGCGATCAGCACCAGGTCCACCGCGCCCGAGGTGAGCAGGCGTCCCAGGACCGCGGGTTCGCCCAGCACCCAGAATCCCCCGATGCGCAGTCCGTGCAGCTTGGCATCAGGGGCGAGCAATCCCACTACTGAGATCTCGTGATGGCTGCTGATGTGGCGCAGCGCCGCCGGTAGCGATCCCTCGGTGCCGACGATCAGGGCCCGCAGTCGCGGTCCGCTCCCGAGCGCCGCTTCAAAACTCATACGGCGCAGGGACCGCACCGTCCCCGCCACCCCGACGAACAGCAGGTACTCGATCACGATCACACCGACCGGCACCTGCGCCATCCACAGACTCCGCCACAGGCCGAAGCGCACCAGCGCCATGAACATGGTGGGGGGCAGCGAAGTCACCGCCAGCACCAATCCGTCATGCAGGTTGAAGTAGCGCCAGATGCGGTCGTAGCCGCCCAGCGCCCACATCAGCGCCGGCCGCATCACCGGCAGCAGCAGCATCCATGCCCACATCACCATCCGGTGCATGGGCGGCACGGCGCTGTCGAACCGCAATTGATACGCCAGGTAAAGAGAGATGGCGCAGGCGATCGCGTCGAACAGGAACTGCGTGGTGCGGCTGAAGAATCCGCTGGGCAGCAGCTCCATCACCCGCTGGATGTAGGAAGCCGCTTCCCGCTCGGGGCGTGACATGCGGCTCGGCCGGTCATCGTTCGAGTTCGGTGCCAAACTGGCGGGTACGACCATCCTTGGCTACTGTTCCTGATCCAGCCCTAACCCGCTGGTCGCCGCTCCCTTGCCGTTGGCATAGGGGCTTTGCTTTCGCTCCGCATGAGAGACTCGCATCGAGCAGCCGGAGTGTGACACACCTGCGGGCGCATCGCAAGTTAGCGGTCCCGCCACCTTGCGAGCAGGGGCCGTACCGGTGAGCCGCACCCCACCCTTGCCGGTATCGGATCGGATGGCAGCGGGGGACTTCGTGTTATTCATCTTATTTGAGGCTATACTTGCATGTGCTAGTCTGCCGCTGAAATCGGCCACGCGACCTGATGCCGGCGCCAAGAAGACAAAGAGATTTGGGCGTCCAGATTTCCTGGACCACCATCACCTATCGCTCGGTGGCGATCGCCATCGTCGCGCTCTTTTTGCTGGGGTGTTTAGTCTTCTACGTGGTCTTCCCCGGGCCCAGCCGCACCATCGCCACCAAGACCAGCGATCTGGCGACCTCCGTGTTTGAGAGGATCGGCCTGGTGGCGCCCGCCAAGAAGGACAATACTGCGGGCTCGCAGCAGGCCCACTTCACCGCCATCGATGGCACCGTCCGGGTCAAGAAGGTCAACAGCAATACCTGGGTCAACGGCGATTACAGCCTGCCTCTGGAAAAAGGCGACGTGGTGCAGACCGGCTCGGAAGGCATGGCCAAGGTGGTCTTCGCCGATGGCACCAACTACACCATCAAGCAGGATTCCCTGATCGTGGTCGAGGACAACTCGACGAACGCCGCCCAGCAGACCAGCGTGGCCGTGCAGGTCACCACCGGCACCGTGGACCTGACCACAGCGACCTATTCCCAGGGCTCGAAATCGGCGGTCATCGTGGCGGGCGCGACCGCTACCCTGGCCCCGGAATCGGCCGCCCAGGTGCGCAACGATCCACGCGCCGACCAGCACGAGATCGTGGTGCGCAAGGGCAGCGGCGAAGTGCGCCGCGGCGACGAAGTGGTCCGCCTCACCGACTTCGAGAAAGTCTCCTTCCAGGCCGACGCGCCCAAGATGACCAAGGTCAAGGAGATCGGCCCTCCCACCCTCATCGTCCCGGCCAACATGATGCCCATCTTCACCGCCCCGGGCGGCGTCAAGCCCGTCGGTTTTTCCTGGACCCCGGTGCCGAACACCAGGGGCTATCACCTGCGGGTATCGCGCAACCCCTATTTTTCCTCGCTGGTATTCGACCGGCGGGTGAGCTCCACCGACGTGCAGGTCTCCGGCCTGACCGAGGGCGCTTATTACTGGAGTGTGCAGTCGGTGGATGACGCTGGCAAGGAATCGGTGGAGAGCGAGAAGAACCGCTTCACCATCATCCCCAAAGGGACGCAGGACGTCTCCCTGGCCCTGGAGCTGGAACCCTTCGTGCAGCATGGCCACGTCATCGAGGTCCGGGGCAAGACCGAGGCCAGCGCCCGGGTGATGGTCAATGGCGAGGAGGTCCCCTTCATCGCCACCGACGGCACCTTCCACTATTTCACCCCGCCCATGCCCAACGGGGAGAACGTCATCACCATCACCGCCCAGAACAGCAAGGGCGGGGTCAACACCCAGCAGAAAAAGGTCGTCATCCAGTAGGGGCGGACAATCGCGCCCTTCCGGGGGTATTCTTCGGACTACAATACGGGAGCTGTTCAGCCCACACTTGGTGTGCACCAACCTTGGTAACTGGACAAAGCACTAGGTAAGAGAGAGAAGTAGGTTTATGTCATCCAACGGATTCCACTCGTCCTCCCGTATCACCAACCTGCGGTCGCTGTTCAGCATGTTCTCCAGCGACCTGGCGATCGATCTGGGGACGGCCAACACGCTGGTCTACGCCAAGGGCAAGGGCATCGTGGTCAATGAGCCTTCCATCGTCGCCATCAACAAGAACACGGGCGAGGTCGAGGCCGTGGGCAAAGAAGCGAAAGAGATGCTGGGGCGCACCCCGGGCAACATCGTCGCCATCAAGCCCATGAAGGACGGCGTCATCGCCGACTTCAAGGTCACCGAGAAAATGCTCAACTATTTCATCCAGAAGGCCCACAACCGCAAGATGCTGGTGCACCCGCGCATCGTCATCGGCGTGCCTTCCGAGATCACCCAGGTGGAGAAGCGCGCGGTCATGGACTCGGCCTACCGCGCCAAGGCCAGCGAGGTCCACCTGGTCGAGCAGGCGATGGTGGCCGCCATCGGCGCCGGCCTGCCCATCACCGAGCCCAGCGGCAACATGGTCGTGGACATCGGCGGGGGCACCACCGACATCGCCGTCATCAGCTTGAGCGGCATCGTGTACTCGCGCTCCGTCCGCATGGCGGGCAACCAGATGGACGAGTCCATCATGAATTACCTGAAGCGCAAGTACAACCTGCTGATCGGCGAGCGCACCGCCGAGCAGATCAAGATCGAGATCGGTTCCGCCTATCCGCTGGAGAAGCCGCTGACCATGGAAATCAAGGGCCGCAACCTGATCGAAGGCGTGCCCAAGACCATCACCATTGACGACAGCGAGATTCGCGAGTCGCTGGGCGAGTGCGTGGCCACCATCATGAACGCCATCCGCGTGGCGTTGGAACGCACGCCCCCGGAGCTTTCGGCCGACATCAGCGACCGCGGCATCGTCCTGACCGGCGGAGGCGCGCTGCTCAAGAACCTGGACAAGCGCATACGCGAGGAAACCGGGCTGCCCGTCTCCATCGCTGACGAGCCCCTGTCCAGCGTGGTGCTGGGCACCGGAAAAATGTTGAGCGACTTCAAGCTGCTGCGCAAGATATCGATTGACTAGTCGTCGCAGTCGGCAACAGTATGGAAACATTCCTCGGCCGCTATAAGAACCTGATCGTGCTGGCGGCCATTCTGTTCGCCC
>DATKKJ010000070.1 GCA_035543055.1 Terriglobales bacterium
GACGTAACGTATAATTCTCCGAGGCATCGTTTTTTTTCAGTGCCGACGGCCCTATGATGCGAGAGCGCGTCTCCCTGGACGAGCCGAACCGGAAGGGCTTGATGGTGTCGATCATCTCATTATCGATTGTTGCCACCGGGACAGTAGGCTAGGTTCTCACCGCAGTCAGCAAACACCCGCGGGGACAGGCTCGCATCCTGCTGGTCCTTAGCGTGGCGGCCATACTGCTGTCCCGGGCCTTTTTGCACACCGTCTTTGGAGTGCATTACGCGCGGTTATATTGGCGTGCAGGCCGCAGCCTGCGACGAAAAATCACCCGACGTATAAAATCGGAAAAGTAGCCAGCTGACCTTCGTAAATTTGCCTACATTACCATCGACAAAGGGGGCCATGTGAAAGCCAAATTGGTTTTGGTCCTGGCGGGCAGCCTTCTCGCGTTCAGCCCAAGCGGCTGCAAGGAGGACCAGAAAGCGGCGGTGTCGCCACCGCCGCCGGAGATTGAAGTGGCGGAGGTTCTGCAACGGGATGCGCCGGTGTATAAGGAATGGATCGCGACCACCGACGGGTTCGAAAACGCCACCATCCTCGCCCAGGTGCAAGGGTATCTGATCAAACGGAACTACAAGGAAGGCGACTTCGTCAAGAAGGGGGCCATGCTCTTCGAGATCGACCCGCGCCCGTTCCAGACGACGGTGGACGAAGCCAAGGCCGCCTTGGCCAAGTACCAGGCGGTTCAGTGGACCGCCCAGGCCGACCTGAACCGCGTCTTGCCGCTGGCGGCGGCCAACGCGGTCAGCCAGAGGGATAAGGATAACGCCATCGGCCTCGTGCAGGCCGCGGAGGCCCAGGTGCTGGGGGCCCAGGCGCAGGTGCGCAAGGCCGAGATCGACCTGGGTTTCACGAAGATCGCCTCCCCGATCGACGGCATCGCCGGTGCGGCTATGGCCCAGATCGGCAATCTCGTCGGAACTCCCCAGGCGCGCGAGCTGACCACGGTGTCTACCGTGAACCCCATCAAGATCAACGTGCCCATCAGCGAGCGCGAATATCTGGAGGCGATGGGGAGGTACAAGCAGGAAATAAAGACGGAGGCTGATAAGATAACATTCGATTTGATCCTGGCCGACGGAAGCACGTGGCCGCAAAAGGGAACCTTTTTCTTCGCCGATCGCCAGGTGAACCCGCGGACCGGGACGATCATGGTGGCCATTCTCTTCCCCAACCCCAACAACATCCTGCGGCCGGGGCAGTTCGCCAAGGTGCGTGCCCTTATCGCCATGGAGAAAGGCGCCCTGCTCGTGCCCCAGCGCGCGGTCGATGACCTTCAAGGCAGCTATCAGGTGGCGGTGGTGGATGCCGACAATACGGTGAAGATTACAAACGTGAAGGTCGGCGAGCGACTCGGGGAGCTGTGGGTGATTCGCGAGGGTCTCAAACCCGGAGACCGGGTGGTGGCTGAAGGCACCCAGAAGGTACGCAACGGGGTCAAGGTTAGCCCCAAGCCGTTTGCCCCTCAGCAGGTGCCGGAGGTCTCCAAAGCCGCTTCCTGACAATTTTACGACACTATTCGTTCCCACTCCTGAAAGGTAGTCTCTTATGGCAAAGTTTTTCATCAACCGGCCCGTCGTGGCGATAGTCATTTCCATCCTCATGGTGATCGTCGGCTTCGTTGCCTTGGCCCGGCTGCCCATTGCGCAGTATCCGGAGATCGCCCCACCCGAGATCCTCCTCTCGGCGACCTACCCCGGGGCCGACGCGCTGACGCTCGAGCAGTCGGTTGCGACGCCCATCGAGCAGCAGATGAGCGGCGTCGACAACATGATCTACATGTACTCGCTCAGTCAGGCCAGCGCCGGGCAGATGCATCTGCGGGTGGACTTCGATATCACCACCGACCCGAGCTACGACCAGGTGCTCACCAACCTGAGATATACGCAGGCCGCTTCGCAGCTCCCCCCCGACGTCGTCAACCAGGGAGTGACGGTCAAAAAGTCCGTGACGAGCCCGATGGGGCTGTTCGTGCTGTACTCGCCAAAGGGCACCTACGACGCGCTGTTCCTCAGCAACTACGCCTATGTCAATATCAACGACCCGCTGACGCGCGTCCCCGGCGTCGGCCAGGTGCAGATCTACGGCGCCGACAAGTACGCCGTCCGGCTCTGGGTCAATCCCGACATTCTGGGGAAGCTCGACATCACGGTGAGCGAGATCGTGAGCGCGCTGCAGGCCCAGAACACCGTGAATCCGGCCGGTCAGGTCGGCGGCGATCCGGTGCCGCCGGGCCAGGAGTTCACCTACACGGTGCGCGCACAGGGCCGCCTGGCGAGCGTCGAGGAATTCGAGAACGTCGTGGTGCGGGCGATGCCCGACGGCTCCCTGGTGCGGGTGAAGGACGTGGCGCGCGTGGAGCTCGCGGCACAGACCTACAAGTGGCAGGGCCGCCTCAACGGGCGCCCCGGAGCCATCATCGCCATCTACCAGCTGCCCGGCTCGAATGCCATCGAGACCATGAAGGCCGCCTCCAAGCTGATGGAGCAGGCCAAGGCGCGGTTCCCTGAAGATCTGGACTACGTGACGGCGCTCGACACGACGCTGGCCGTGACCGCCGGCATCCGGGAGATCGTGAAGACGCTCTTCGAGGCGATCGCCCTCGTGCTCGTCGTCGTGTTCATCTTCCTGCAGGGCTTCCGGACCACCCTGATCCCTCTGCTGGCGGTGCCGGTGTCCCTGGTCGGCACGTTCACCGTGTTTCCGCTCCTCGGCTTCTCGATCAACACGCTGTCGCTCTTCGGCCTCGTGCTCGCTATCGGTCTCGTGGTCGACGATGCCATCGTAGTGGTCGAGGCGGTCGAGCACCACATTGAGGAGGGGATGGCGCCGCGCGACGCCGCGTTCAAAGCGATGGAGGAGGTGTCGGGCCCGGTCGTGGGGGTCGCGCTGGTCCTATCCGCCGTCTTCATCCCGACGGCGTTCATCCCGGGCATCACGGGCCGGATGTACCAGCAGTTCGCGGTCACCATCGCCGTGTCGGTCATCATCTCGGCCTTCAACGCGCTGTCGCTAAGCCCGGCGCTTTCGGCGCTGCTCCTGCGGCCGAGGCGGGAGATGCGCGGCCCGCTAGGGATATTCTTCCGCGGCTTCAACCGCTGGTTCGCCCGGGCGACCAACGGTTACGTGGGAGCCTGCGGCCATCTCATCCGCAAGTCCGTCCTGTCCATGCTGCTGCTGGCCGCCGTGACGGGCGTCGCAGGCCTCATCGGCTCCCGGCTGCCGGGCGGCTTCGTTCCCGACGAGGACCAGGGGTATCTGTACATGAACGTCCAGCTGCCGTTGGCGGCCTCCATGCAGCGAACGGCGGCGGCGTGCAACAAGATCGATGCCATGCTCAAGGAGACGCCGGGCGTCAAGTACTACAGCGGCATCCTCGGCTTCAGCCTGTTGAGCTTTGCGTCCACGACCTACAACGCTTTCTACTTCGTCACGCTGGAGGACTGGGACGCGCGGGACAGGCACGGGCTCACCGCCGACGTCATCATGCGGGACCTGAACCGGCGGCTCGCGGGCCTTCCCGACGCCCAGGCGTTCGCGTTTTCGCCGCCCGTCATTGCGGGCGTCGGCACGTCCGGGGGCGTAACCTTCATGCTGCAGGACCGCGCCGGCAAGGACCCCGCCTTCTTGGCCGAGAACACGGCGAAGTTCCTCGCCGCGGCGCGCCAGCGGCCCGAGTTTGCACTGCTCTTCACGACGCTCCTGCCGAGCGTGCCCCAGCTGTTCGCCGAGGTGGAGCGGGACAAGGCGCTCAAGCAGGGCATCAATCTCGCATCGGTCTACCAGACCCTGCAGTGCTTCCTGGGCGGCGCCTTCGTCAACTACTTCAACCAGTTCGGGCGGGTCTGGCAGCTGTACGTCCAGGCCGAGGGTGAGTTCCGCACCAAGGCCGACACCGTCGGCCAGTTCTACGTGCGCAACGCCAACAACGAGCCGGTGCCGATGTCCTCGCTCGTCACCATGAAACCGGTGTACGGCCCGGAGTTCAGCGTCCGGTTCAACGAGTACCGGGCGGCGCAGATCAACGGAGTCTTTGCGCCCGGGTTCAGCAGCCGGCAGGGCATGCAGGCGCTCCAGGAGGTCTTCGCGCAGACCATGCCGGGCGACATGGGCTTCGATTACTCGGGCATGTCGTTCCAGGAAAAGGTGGCGGCGGAGGGCATCCCGCCTGCCGCGGTCTTCGGCTTCTCCCTGCTGGTGGTCTTCCTGCTCCTGGCTGCGCTCTACGAGAGCTGGACGCTGCCCTTCGGCGTCCTGCTCGGCACGCCCATCGCGGTCTTCGGCGCCGTGGCCGCCCTGTGGGTCGCGCGGTTCGAACTGGACGTGTTCTCGCAGATCGGCCTGATCATGGTCGTTGGCCTCGCCGCGAAGAACGCCATCCTCATCGTCGAGTTCGCCAAGCAACAATACGACCACGGTGCCTCGCTGGTCGATGCCGCGCTCGCGGGGGCCCGCGTCCGCCTGCGCCCCATCCTCATGACGGCCTTCGCCTTCATCCTGGGCGTTTTTCCGCTCGTGATCTCGACCGGCGCCGGGGCCAACTCCCGACGGATCCTCGGCACGACGGTGGTGGGCGGCATGCTCGCGGCGACCCTCATCGCCATTTTCCTAATACCTGCGACCTTCTACCTCGTGGAGAAAATCGCCCATCGCGGTGAGACCGCGACAGGTCACGCAGGAGCCCTCGCTGAGAAGCAGCACGGGAAAGCAAACAAGGGAGACGAGCATGCATAAGCGCGCCCTGTGGTGCATCCTCTTGGTTTTGCTGACGGGCTGCATGACGGTCGGCCCGGACTATAAGCGACCGAGCATCGACACGCCCGCCTCCTGGCGGTTTGAAGAAAAAGAGGTCCGGGATCTCGCCAACACCGCCTGGTGGCAGCAGTTCAACGACCCGGTGCTGAACGGTCTGG
>DATKKJ010000071.1 GCA_035543055.1 Terriglobales bacterium
TAGTGGCCGTAGCCGGTCTGCAGGTCCCTCTGCTCGAAAAATGTCGTGGCGGGCAGCACCATGTCGGCGTAGTCAGTGGTATCGGTGAGGAACTGCTCGTGGACCACGGTGAACAGGTCGGGGCGCGCGAAGCCGCGCACCACCGCGTGGTGGTTGGGCGCGACCGCCACCGGGTTCGAGTTGTAGACGAACAGCGCCTTGATGGGCGGGTCGGCCAGCGTGTTCAGCACCTTGCCGATCTCGATCATGTTGATGACGCGCGCCGGGCGGCCCAGCGCCGTGTTCATCAGGTCGGGACGCTCCAAGTGCTGCTTGTTGAAGGTGTAGGCGCCGCCGGTGGAGAGCTGCAGCCCGCCGCCCACTTCCTTCCACGAGCCGGTGATGCAGGGCAGCATGGTGACGCAGCGCACCGCCGTGCCGCCGTTGTCGCAGCGCTGGATGCCGTAGTTCAGCCGGATGGCGGCTGGGCGGAGGGTGGCGTACTCCCGCGCCAGCTTGACGATGTCGTCGGCCGAGATCCCCGTCCACTGCGCCACCCGCTGCGGCGGATACTCCTCCACCCGCTCCCGGAGCTGCTCGAATCCCTTGGTGTAGCGCGCCACGTAATCGGCGTCGTGGAGGTTCTCGCCGATGATCACGTGCATCATGCCCAGCGCCAGAGCCACATCGGTGCCCGGATTGATGGGCAGGTGCCAGTCGGCGCAGGCGGCGGTGCGCGTCCTGTAGGGGTCGATGACCACCAGCTTGGCGCCCTTGCGCCGCGCCTCCTCGATGAAGGGCCACAGGTGCACGTTGTTGCCGTGGATGTTGGCGGCCCAGGCGATGATGTATTTCGAGTGCGCGAACTGCTCGGGCTCGGTGCCGATCTTGATGCCGAGCACCGACTTGATGCCTTCCGTCCCGGTCGTCGAGCAGATGGTGCGGTCCAGTTGCGACGCGCCCAGGCGATGGAAGAACCGGCGATCCATTGCAGCTCCGTTGAGCGTGCCCAGCGTGCCGCCGTAGGAGTAGGGAAGGATGGCCTCGGGGCCGAACTCGCCGGCGATGGCGCGAAAACGGGCCGCGATCTCGTCCAGCGCCTCGTCCCAGGTGATGCGTTTCCACGGTTCTTGTAGCCCGGCCGCCCTCGGCCCGGCACCCTTAGGCGCGATCCGTCGCATGGGATACAGCACCCGGTCCGGCGAGTACACGCGGTCCAGGTACTTCGCCACCTTGGCGCACAGGAAGCCGCGGGTCACCGGATGCTTGGGGTCGCCCTGGATCCTGGTCGCCCGCCCGTCTTCCACAGTGATGAGTACACCACAGGCATCGGGGCAATCGTGCGGGCAGGCGGCGTGGACGACCTTCTTCATCTGGATGTCCATTATAGGGGAGGTTCGGAGATTGACGGCGTCATGCTGAGCGGCTTCAGCCGCGAAGCATCTCGCGTGCACTTCCGATGCTTTGCGCTGCACGCTAGATCCTTCGGGCCTGAAGGCCCTCAGGATGACTCCGAACAGAGAACTCTTCGTTATAATGCAGGGCTCTCCAAAATCTCATCCGAGGCGCTATCCGATGGCCCAGCCCACCATGGCTTCGATGCCCGCATTGAAAGACGCATTCCATCAGCTCCGGAACCGCATGGAGAAGGCGGTCGAGGACTTCCGCAAGGAACTGGCAGCCACCCGCACCGGTCGCGCGAACGTCCACATGGTGGACAGTGTGAAAGTGGAGTACTACGGCTCGGAGCTGCCGCTGAACCAGGTGGCGCAGGTGCACGCGCCGGAAGCACAGCTCATCACGGTCACCCCCTTCGATCCCACCGCTCTGGGGGCCATCGAGAAGGCGATCCGCAGCGCCGACCTCGGCCTGAACCCGATGAACGACGGCAAGATCATCCGGGTGCCGGTGCCGGCCCTGACCGAGGAACGCCGCAAGGAGATGGTCAAGCACCTGCACAAGGCCCTGGAGGAGCACCGCACCGCGGTGCGCAACATCCGCCGCGACGGCAACGAGATCATCAAGAAGGCGCTCAAGGACAAGAAGATCACCGAGGACGAGGAGCGCCGCTCCCACGACGAACTGCAGAAGCTGACCGACGACGAGATCAAGAAGATGGAGGACCTGAGCAAGGGAAAAGAGAAAGAAGTGATGCAGGTGTGAGCGTAGCGAAGGATCTACGCGTTTATGAGCGAGCCGACCTTTTCCCCGGTCACCACCCGCTTGATGTTCCCGCGCTTGTTCAAGTTGAAGATGACGATGGGGATGTTGTTCTCCTGCGCCATGGTGATGGCGGTCAGATCCATGACTTTCAGGCCCTTCTTCACCACATCCATGTAAGAGATGTGGTCGAACATCTTGGCGTCCTTCACCCGG
>DATKKJ010000072.1 GCA_035543055.1 Terriglobales bacterium
CCATGAACCTCTGGCGGGGTTTGCGGGTTCGACTCCCGTCGCTTCCCCTCCAGATATTTTGTACCACAGAAACCTCAGTCACGCCGCAGCAAATATGCTAATGTCAGCGCCGGTCGTAAAATCCCCATAGTGCCGGACGAAAAATCCCCCACCCTCTGACGAGGTCAGGACCGGCCTCACTCTGAATGGAGGAGGGGCCGGATGTGTTGCGGGGGAAAGACGTGCAAGAACTGGAAGAGCTGAAGCGAGAGGGGTTGAGCATCCGGGCGATCAGCAGGTTGACGGGCTACGACCGGAAGACGGTGCGCAAGTATCTGCAGCAGCCGGAGGCGCGGCCGGTATACGGGCCGCGGCCGGCGCCGCCGAGCAAACTGGACTCATTCAAGGAGTACCTCGGAGAGCGGCTGAAAGCAGGGGTGTGGAATGCGCAGGTGCTGCTGCGGGAGCTGCGCGCCCGGGGATACCCGGGCGGCTACACGATTTTGAAGGACTGGCTTCTCCCGCAGCGCCAAGCCGCGACGACAGTGGCGGTACGGCGCTTTGAAACGCCGCCCGGCAAGCAGGCGCAGGTGGACTGGGGACACCTGGGCAGCCTGGAGATGGACGGCCAAGAGCGGAAGCTCAACGCCTTCACCTTCACGCTGGGCTACAGCCGAACGATGATGGCCGAGGCGGCTTTGGATCAGAAGCTGGGCACGCTGCTGAAGATGCACGAGGAAGCATTCCGGCAACTGGGCGGAGTCCCGGAGGAGATCCTCTACGACCGCATGAAAACGGTGTGGCTGGAGACGGATGAGCGCGGCGAGGTGGTTTGGCACCCGGTGTTTCTGGACTTCGCTCGTTACTGGGGCTTCCGGCCGCGACTGTGCCGGCCCTATCGAGCCCAGACCAAAGGCAAGGTGGAATCGGGCGTGAAGTACCTGCGGCGAAACTTCCTGTGCGGGTTGCAGGGCCGCGAGCCAAGCGGCTTGCAAGATCTCAACGCGCAGCTCCGCGCCTGGGTTTGGGAAGTGGCCAACCAGCGGGTGCACGGCACCACACATGAACAAGTGGCCGTGCGCTGGGACGTGGATCAGTTCAGCCTGCAGCCGCTGGATGGGCGTCCTCCCTATCCGTACCTGGATGACGAACTGCGCAAGGTGGCGCGCGACGCCTATGTGAGCTGGCAGGGCAGCCGCTACTCGGTGCCCTGGTCGTACGCCGGCAAGCAGGTCTGGGTGCGCGAGCGAGGCAGCGACGTGGAGGTGCTCTACGGCCAGGAGCGGATCGCGGTCCACGGCCAGGCCCGGCACAGACACGCAGTGGTGACCCAGGCGGAGCACCATCGCGGGATCCCGCTCGGAGCACGCCACGAGCGGAAAACCTTGATTCACATTCAAGACACAGCTCCGGTGGTGGAGATTCGCCCGCTCGCAGCCTATGAAAGTGCGGCGGCGGGAGGCGGGCGATGACTCCGATCGAACGAATCCAAGGGGCGCTGAATGGACTCGGCCTGAAAGCCATCGAAGCGCGGCTCGAGGGCTTGCTGGAACAAGCTTCCAAGAAGGAGCCCAGCTATGCGGACTTCCTCGACGAGCTGCTGAGCTGCGAAGTGGACGCACGCCGCAGCCGGTATCTGCGCGCGCGGCTGCAACTGGCGCACCTGCCGTTTGTGAAGACCTTCGACCAGTTCGATTTCGCCTTTCAGCCTTCGATCGACGAGCGGCAGATCCGCGAGCTTCGCTCTCTGCGCTTCATCCATGAGGCCAGCAACGTGGTGTTTCTAGGACCTCCCGGCGTTGGCAAAACCCATCTCAGTGTGGCGCTGGCCGAAGCCGCGATCCAGGCTGGCTTCGGCGCCTACTTCATGACCGCGCACGACCTGGTCACCGATCTCGGTCGCGCCTATCGGGAGGGACGGCTCGATCGCCGCATGCGCGTCTATCTGGCGCCGAAGGTTCTGATCATCGACGAAATGGGATACCTGCCACTGGATGATCTGGGGGCGACGATCTTCTTCCAGTTGGTGAGCGCCCGTTACGAGCGCGGCAGCATCATCCTGACTTCCAACAAGAGCTACGGGGACTGGGATTCCATCTTCGGAGATCCCATCATCGCCACGGCGATTCTGGATCGGCTGCTGCATCATTCCACGACCATCAACATCCGGGGGGAGAGCTACCGGTTGAAGGACCGGCGGAAAGCGGGTCTGTTCCCCCGAGCCGAGGAGGAAGCCCGACCAGCCCCCTTTCCCTCCTCGCAAACGCTATCGAACGGTCCTCGCCGTCAAGGGTCCGCTGCGCCGCGCAAAACCGGCGCGCCCTTGACTGCTCCGGGCCGTTCGGAAACAGGTTCCTAGGATGAGGGAAAGGGGGCATCCGGAACTCGGTCTTCGGCGTCGGCCGCGGACCCCTGGGGTGGGGGATTTTTCAACCGGCGATGTGGGGAATTTTCAACCGGCGTTGACACTTGCGGCGAATGCAGGAGGAACTACATTTAATCTGTGGGTTCCCGGTTCGAATCCGGGCCGCAGCCCGTATCGGTGCGGTAGCTCAAGGGTAGAGCAACAGGCCGTTTCTCCACCTATTGTCGCCGCAGGAAGGAAGCGCTGGCGAATGCCTGCGGGAGTACATGGTGAATGCGCAAGCATACGGGTTCGAATCCCGTCCGGACTTCGGTTCGGGAGCCTCTCGCCAGCGTTGTCGCCAGCATTGATGGCCTGCGGCGAATGCGGGCGGAACTACATTCT